>DAORJS010000314.1:0-3558 GCA_035439185.1 Chitinophagaceae bacterium | reverse complement strand
TATTGGTGATCGGGGCGGTAGTGGTTTCCTGGCGGCGGATCACGGCACTGAGTTCAGCAAAGAAGTTTTCCCTGAGTTCATAAGAAAGCAGGAAAGAACCATAGAGGGTATTCGTAGCCCAGCCACTACCGATATTGTATCCATAATCCCCCTGACGGTAAGGAATGCCATTGGGCAAAAAGATATTGGAGCCAAAATTCCGGCTGCTGCTGTCTCTGCCCTGTTTCCAGTAAGCCAGTTTACCCACCAGTAACCATTTAGGAGCGGGCTGATAACGGGCCACCCCAATGGTTTCACTGAATCCGGCCATGAGCGGATGTGCCAGTGGCTGGTTATAATGCGTGTAGTTGGCGACTGAATCATAATGCGAATAGGCAAATGGCCTTACCCGGTTATGTTCAATCTGCAGATCCAGGTTGCTGATATTAAAGGCATCAATATATTTGGCTCCGATCTGTATCCCCCATTTATTGGCCCACCAGCCACGATTGGCCTTGATTTCTGATAAGAGAAATTCATCCAGCATGAGCTGTCCATAAACCTGAATTCTTTTTGGCAGATTGGCCTTGAAATCAATCCCGATGATCGAGTTATCAAAAGATCCGTTTTGCTGTTCAACGGAACGGTAAAAGATAATCGGGTTCAGGTATCCAAAATCAAACCGGTTCTTCCTTCCGAAAGTAACCCCTTCAAATAATCCGATATTCAGCCATTTGGTGACATTGATATCCAGGTGGTGCATGGCCGCATACTTTTTGGGAATCAGCTGGGTGGCTGAAGGCGGTGTTGCACTATGCAGTTCCATAAAGATGTTCTGGTAATTCAGTCGCCAGATACGGGTATTGAGTTTGAGGAATAAATTATTGGTACCAAAATCACTCAGCAATAAACTGCGTTGTCCGGAGCCGATAAAATTCCGGTCATACCCGAATGCCACATCAATGTATTTGGTCACATTGAAAGTAAAATAACCCCGGGCTTCAAAATAATCATAGCCTGTTCCCTTGAAGGCTTTGTATAATCCATGTCCGGGTACGGCCTGTCTTTCAGTCACCCATTGCCTCACATAGGAAGGATCCCGTTCCTGGTTATCGGTGATATAGGAATAAAAACCAATCTTGTTAGCCAGCTTACCCCGGATATATACACCGCGGGTATTCAGGAACAATTTTTCACTGCTGTTGTTTTCTTTTGATAAAGTGTATTGAAAGACCGGGTTAACAATCAGGTCGAAATCTTTTACATGTACTTCATAGAGATTCGCCGGCGTTTTATAAAAGTTTTTGGCGATGGGTTTCCTGCTATTGTATCTGGAGCGATCGGCCTCGGCTACCCATTCGAGGTTATTCAAATTCAGGCTGCGGATATTGTACTGGTCAGTTTTAGAAAGCTTAACTCCGGGTTGATTGGCATAATGATTCACAGCTGTCAGCACATGGCGGCGGCTGAAGGGACGGATTTTTGAAAAATTAAAAAAGGAGTCGGTCCTTGCCCTGATCTCCATCCGCTCCATCAGCATATTGGCATCATCCCCCGGAGGCAGATAAGTAGTTTGGGAAAGGGCTGAAAAGGGTAAGAGGATAAGGGCTAGTTTGACAAGGGTTTGTTTAAATTGCATGGGTATTGGCTTTGTCTGTAAAACCGGCCTGATATATCCCCTTTTAAAAAAAGAACGTAAAGCCGGCAAGAAAAAAAGGGATGCAGCCGCCTTACTGTTTTTCAGGATATACAAGCCTGTTTCTGGATTCAAAATTGAATAACAAGATATGCAAAATTACCTGATTAAGAATATACAGATCGTCAATGAAGGGCAGATTAGTAATGCAGATGTGTTGATAACAAAGGGAAGGATCGAAAAAATTGCGCCCCTGATTACAAAAACTGCGACTCCCGTCACAGAAATCAATGGGGAAGGCCGCCACCTCTTCCCTGGTTGTATTGATGACCAGGTGCATTTCAGGGAACCGGGCCTTACCCATAAAGCATGTATTGCCACCGAAGCAAAAGCGGCTGTGGCCGGAGGGGTGACCAGTTTTATGGAAATGCCCAATACCATTCCAAATGCACTGACACAGGAATTACTGGAAGAGAAATATGCCATTGCAGCCCGTACTTCGCTGGCTAATTATTCATTTTTCATGGGTGTGAGTAACAGCAACGCTGAAGAGGCTTTAAAGACCAACGAAAAGAAAAATGAAATCTGCGGAATAAAAATCTTTATGGGCTCCAGTACCGGCAATATGCTGGTGGATAATCCCAATACACTTGACCATATTTTCAGGAACAGTGAGGTATTGATTGCCACACATTGTGAAGATGAGGAAATCATCCGCCGTAATCTGGAAAAAGCCAAAGCCAGCGGCCGGACCCTGACTGCAGCCGATCATCCCATCATCCGGGATGAAGAAGCCTGTTATGAGTCTTCACTCTATGCGATTCAGATTGCCAAGAAATACGGCACCCGCCTGCATATCCTTCATATCAGTACGGAAAAAGAGTTACAACTGTTCACCAATCTCTTCCCTTTAAAAGATAAACGCATTACGTCCGAAGTATGTGTTCACCACCTTCATTTCACCAGTGATGATTATGCCCGGCTGGGTAACCAGATCAAGTGCAACCCTGCGATCAAGGCCCCGCATAACAAGGAAGCATTGTGGAAGGCCTTGCTGGATGACCGCCTGGATGTAATTGCAACCGACCATGCCCCCCATACCTGGGAAGAAAAAAATGAACCTTATGAAAAAGCGCATGCCGGTCTTCCGCTGGTGCAGCATTCCCTCTCCCTGATGCTTTATTACCATCAGCAGGGCCGGATATCACTGGAAAAAATTGCTGAAAAGATGAGCCATGCCGTGGCCGATTGTTTCCAGATCAAAGAAAGAGGCTATATCCGGGAAGGATACCATGCCGATCTGGTGATGGTGGATCTGAACCGGCCCTGGACTGTTAGCACAGAAAATATTTTATTCAAATGCGGGTGGAGTCCTTTAGAGAATTTTACTTTTCCTGCATCTATTACTCATACGTTTGTGAACGGGGGACTGGTGTATGCGGAAGGGCTGTGGAATGAGGGGGTGATGGGGAGAAGGTTGGAGTTTAAGCGAAATTGAAAGTTGAAAATTCAAAATTCAAAATTTCGCTCCAACCGGGCTGCGATTTTTAATTTTATCTATTTAATTTATTTGGATCTTGTTTCTTGTTTCTTTTGATTTTATCTACTGATGAATATTGACAAACAATCCTTCTCCGACATCTCTATCTTCCACCAGGAAGAAGAGTACTCTATATTCCATAAAATGGATTTTACGAGGACCGTCGGGGGCAGGGAATGGTTGCGGAAATTTTTCAGTGAGCCGCATGATGACCTGAAAAAAATCCGTGGTACCCAGCGGGTGATCCGGACTTTCATGGAACATGTAAAGGACTGGCCAACCGATATCAGCAATGGCACCATCCTGGTGATGGATAAATTCCTGGATTATACCCTGGACCCGATCAGCGAAGCACCGGCCTCCCTGAATAACCTGACCTATAAATGGCTGCACAGTGAGGATT
>DAORJS010000313.1:0-3563 GCA_035439185.1 Chitinophagaceae bacterium | reverse complement strand
TAGGAAATTCAGTAAAAACCTCCAGTACCCTATCCGTTGGGTCGGATTTATCAAAAGAGGGGGGGGGTGATGAGGGTTTTTCGGGAGTAAGTTCTTTGCTACCGGATGAGTTAAATGGGCAGCGGGGCGTTTCATTGATAGTGTCAAAAATAGCCCCAAAAATATCTCCAAATATACATAAGCCGGAAAAGGTAGAAGATTTTATTGCCCGTTTTGAAGATGAAACTGGCAGGAAGACATTTGATTTGTCTGCCCCACAAGAAGCCAGTAATATATTGGAAACCGGCAGAGCCGAAAAGAAAAAGAAAGAACATGAAGAGAAAAAATTCCTGACATATTCAGAGGATAAAAAAAGGATTGATGAAAGCCTGAATAATATCAATTCATTAAACGGCTCGTTTAATGATTTTTTTGAATTAAAAAAGAAAGCCCCTAAAATATTTGAAGCGGTAAAGTCTTCTTATGGAATAGATGTTCCTTTGGATGAAATTGAAGACACGCCAAATAAAGAAGATAAATATGTATCAAGAATAGCCAATGCGTACAAGAGCGCAGCCGCAGAACAAAAACTTGAATTTTTCAGACAGCGGAGATCAGAAATAGGAACCGAGATAGAAAGTACGTTGCCATCTGCATCTGAGTTCACCGGGAAGGAATATTCTAATCCCACAAGCTTAGACGAAGCCAAAAAAATAATATCCGATATTAATGATAAGAAGGCAGCTATGATGGCTATAATATCCAATAGCGATTTAAGTCCGTCCGAATGGGCTTTTCAGGTAGGGAAAGCAAATGGTGAAATAGAAAAAGGGCAAAAGGTGCTTCCTTCATTAAGAAAAATTATCAGCGGGTTTGTGTTCGATGAAGAGAGTAAAAACAACCCCAACGTATCGCCGTTTGAAGTAGGAAAAAAGATATATTCTATCATAGACCCGCAAGGGTATGATTTATATGTTCAGGCTGGCGGCGACAAAATGTACCGGGCTGGTGGCGGATTTGGGCAAGGATACAGTGACACCCCTAAAAAAGCAGATGCTATAAACCGGAGAATAACTGAATACGGTATTGATGCTTTCCAAACATTCGGTAATAAAGCAGCTATTGAAAAAGCGGGTGATGAAAATAATTTTCTGAAATGGAAATTTACAAAGCCCATCGAAGAAGAAACAAAGCACATGATTGCCGCCCAGTTGTTTGCACAAGGGATTAAACCCAACAAGGCAACTGATGAAATGAAGGATGCTATTGCAGAAACATTGCCGCAAACAAATAAAGATGTTTGGTTTAATAGTAACAAGCCAGGTAATAATACAGCCCTGCCAAGTAGCGGGTTTTGGTACTCTATAAAAGAATCCTATAATCAAACAGTTGAGGATGCTTCAAAAATATTGCTTGGGTGGATGATGCCCGGTAGGGGCCGGGAGCGGGCACTTGATATATTGGAACAGCAAGGGACTTCTAATATTGTTGGTGAGAACCCGGAAAGCAAAGCCCGCCTTTATGCTTTAAAGCAAAAAGAGAAGCAAGGGGCTTTAACGGCTGATGAAATAAAAGAAAAAGAAGCGTTAAGCCAATTCACCGATGTAAGAACAAACTGGCAAAAGTTTAAAGACTTGTCAGGTAGTGGGGTTGGTCAATTTACCGGCTTCGGTACAATATCCGCATTTACAGGTGGTTTGGGTAATGCCAAAAACGCAGCTACCGCAGTAAAGGCTTTGGTAAGCCCAATGGCTGACAGGGAAGGAATGTTGATTGGTGGATACTTAATGAGCCGGGAAGGTAATGCCAGAGATGTCGTAGCTATGTTTCCTGGCGAAAATGATGGAGTGAAAAGATTTGTGGCCGGGGAGGTTTTTTCTTTTATTGATACATACATTGAAAGGTTATTCCCGGAAGAAAAATTTCTTAGCATCTCGGTTAAAAAAGACATTGCTAAGTTGCTGCCAAAACTAACTGCTGATAATATACGCAAGGAGTTAAATGTATCCTTGGCGGAAAAAGTAGCTAAAACATTTGTCAAAAAATTAGCAGCGCAACAGGGTACGCCGCTGCAAGAAGCTACCGAAGAAATGGTTGCCGCAAAAATAAAGGACGTATTCCACGGTATTCTTGACCCTGACAGGGAAGCAATAACGTTTGATGAAATTCTTAACATAGGAACACAGTCTTATTTAAGTACACAGGTAATCGGGGTGCCAAAAGGTTTAATGGCTACAAGGAATAAAACCGTTCCAATTAATGCCATTTGGGATGCCGCCTCAACAAAAGGGGGTTATGGAGATGTGATGCACACCATTCTGGAGATGCAACAGAAAGGGGATTTAACAATGGATCAAGCCAATGAAAGAATCAGTCTATTGAAGACTGCCAGAAAGCATTGGGAGGATAGCCCGGTATTGAGTGGTAATCTTGGGAACTTATCAGTCCCTAAAAAGCAAAACTATCTTGCCAGATTAATGAATGAGTCTGTATTGCAGCAGAAAGCAGATGCCGCTACGGATGAGAATGTAAAAAAGAATTATAATAAAGAAATATCAGAAAGCGAGAAAATAAGGGCTAAGATATTCAATGGCGAATTGGATGTTACTGAACGGAACAATGAAAAACCGGTAGCAGCCGAAATAAAAAAAGAAGATGACAAGTGGAAGAAAAATATTGTAGCCATTGAGGAAAGAACTGATATTTCTGACATAGAAAAGGAGCGGTTAAAACAAATGGAAGATGACCGTCATGCAGGAGAAGTATCTACTATTACAAAAAATCTAAATAACAATAAACAGGCAGCGCCGATATTCACTGACTTCGATGATACTGTATTTAAGGACGGTAAGCTGACAGATATAGGGTTGTCGCTAAAAGAAAAAGCTGCCAATGGTGAAGATGTAGTAGTATTAACAGCCAGAGACCCTACACCTGAAAACATAAAATTCATTGCCGAGCAACTTGGTATCCCGGAAATGAGTGTGAAAGCCGGGTTAACACCAGATGGTAAAGCAGCACAGTTGGTTCCCGGTTCAACGTATTACAACGAAAATGATATTGAATTAGCGGAAGGAAGCAAGGTGAAGGGGGTGAATGTAGTTGATGTTAAAACGTTTAAGCCATCATTGACCATAGAAGAAGTGGAAGATAACCTTGCTACTTCGCTGCCGGAATATAAGACAAAGGATGCTATTGGGTTTGTTAATGAAATGGTGGATGGAGAAGTAATACCAGATGCCTATGCTAAAGATGCCAAAGCGTCGCCGCTTGCTTTTCTGCAAGGTGTGGCGGATCAGGCATTAGGGTTTACCAGAGACTCAAAAGGTAATCGTATAAAAGCGGATGGTAAAATACCTGATGTTAACAGCCAGTACACAGAAACCGTTATAGAGTATGCTAAAAGCCTATTCCCGGAAGTGGCTATATTAAATGAAACAAAAGACTGGGGTTCTCTTAGCATGGAAGAGAAGCGAAAATTGGCTACCGAAAATCTACCGGAAGTAACCGATGACAACACAGAGCAGGAAATAATTGATTTAGCGAATAATAATGCTAAGTTCCTCTTGGCAAAAATGAGAGGG
>DAORJS010000312.1:0-3565 GCA_035439185.1 Chitinophagaceae bacterium | reverse complement strand
ACCACGAGCAGAAAGCAGAAGCTCCTGCTGCAGAGTAATTTGAAAGTTTCAGGTCGGTTATTTAATACTTTAAATGACCAACTTAAAAACATAATGACCCGGTCCCCCGGCCGGGTTTAAAAAACTCCCTTCACCGGGATGGGGACAAACATATTTTTTTAATCATCCGCCGGATTGATGTACTGAAAAGTACAAAGAAATGAAGGCGGGAAAAATTCAAACAAAATGGCAGACGTAAAAGCATTAGCAGAAAGCCTGGTAAGTTTATCAGTAAAAGAAGTACAGGAACTGGCTGACTTCCTTAAATCAGAGTACGGTATCGAGCCTGCAGCAGCAGCAGTTGTTGTAAGCGGAGATGGCGGCGGTGGAGCTGCAGCAGTAGAAGAGAAAACTGCATTCAACGTAGTGTTGAAGAGCGGTGGTGCTTCTAAGCTGAATGTAGTTAAAATCGTGAAAGACCTGACTGGTCTCGGACTGAAAGAAGCCAAAGACCTGGTTGATGGCGCACCTAAGAATGTGAAAGAAGGTGTTTCTAAAGCAGAAGCTGAAGATATCGCAGCTAAGCTGAAAGAAGCAGGTGCTGATGTTGAAATCGCTTAAGACTACCAGCGAATAAAATTAAGAACCCTCCGAACGGAGGGTTTTTTTATTTAACTTCAATCAGGTTAATGCAATTGTTTATGAAGCCTGTTTGCCTTCTCATAGCCATCTTTTTTGCTTCCCATTCATTTGCCCAAAATGAAATGGCTAAACAATTCAGGGCTATTGTAAATGATACAGCTAATGGTTTTCCTCATTTCCGCGGTGAAGTAAAAGAGGTGATCAAACCCAAAAGAATTCTTGAATACTTTACAACCCATTCACTGGAAAATACGGGCCCGAATAAAATTATTTATATGGGAGATGAGGACCGTGAAAGCTATGCGTATATAGCTTCCATAACTGATTCAGTAACTGAAACAGCGGCTAGACGGATCGGCAGGGAATGGAGTAATAAGATCATTTCATTCATGGGAGATAGTTTTGAAATGAAAAAGTATGAACCTGAATATAGTCAGCTAAAAAGCTATGGATGGAAAAGTGAATTGGAAAACCTGGTTATTTCAATCGATATTGATCCTGTTGAGCATACGGACCTGAACCGGGTTTCACTGATGATCTTTTATTTTTCTTTTAAACCTCAAAAAGACAGGTAAGGACTGATTTTACTGTAAATCTCCTCCGTTACTGCCATCACTTTTTTAATATCCTCCAATTTTGTAAAAGGTCCATGTTCACTACGAAACGCCACAATGGGCCGTGCCAGCGTGAACCGGATATAAGGGTGTGCTTTCAATTCTTCCAGCGTAGCGGTGTTGATATTTATTTTCCGCAGTACCGGTGGATCCAGTTTTAACCAGGACCTGATTTTCTGAAAGGTGGAATCCGCTAATCCAAATGTCTCCGCCACCTGACTGATCGCATAAAACCCACCCAGCTTCTCTCTGAAACTCACAATACGTGCAGCTAATTTGCTCCCAATGCCGGGCAGGGCAATCCAGGCACTGGTATCTGCGAGGTTGATATCAATCACGGTAAAACGAGAAGGGGTTGAAGGTCTGGTTCTGGGTTTTTCCTCCGTATTTGCTTTTTCGTTATTTGCAGTTGGAGCAGCTTCAATCCGGATAAAAGGAACCAGTCTTTCATATTCATCCGGGAAGAGGCCATAGATTTTTTGAAGGTCCTCCGCTTTTCTGAATTGACCTCCCTTACTGAGAAAATTCCGGATCGTATGAATGGTTTTATCCCTCAATCCCAGATCCCGCCAGCCATCATCACTTACAGTGTTCGGATCAAAATAAAAAAGGCGGATGGAGCGCTTTGGTTCCCGGTTGTATTGATCAGTTCTCTCTTTGTATGTCGGTCTGTTGTTCTGATACCTGGATCCGGTCTCTTCGGGTTCGCCTGACTGCTCCAGTTGCCTGACGGCGGCCATCCAGCTGGTATCAGCCGGAACAGGAGCAGGGGAGCGGGTACTCAGGTAAGCGGGCACAAAAAATATCAACAGAATTAAAACAAGGAGGATCCCAATCGCCAACCGGTCACGGCGGCTGAAACTCAGATAATCGGACAGTATTTCTTTCCATTTCATGCCCCAATTTTAGGCCCTTTGCGTGGGCTGCGTATGGGATAAAAACCGGCTCCAGACGTTGTTTTGGCCGGATTATTGTGAGCAAAGTTTTCTTGGCCAAGAACATAAAATCCTTACCTTTGCCATCCTTTATTTTGGCCAAATATATTTTGACATCCCAATCCATGTGTAAGTGACTGAAATTCACAGTGTTTTGTTTTTTCAAAAATGAAACCCTGGATGTGATTGGTATGTCCGCAACGTTGTAAAAAACCGGTTTTACGCTATGTCTTCAACAAAAGTGAACTCAAGGGTGGATTTCGGTAAGATTAAGCACTTAGCCGACGCTCCCGACCTACTTGAAGTGCAAATCCAGTCTTTCAAAGAGTTTTTCCAGCTGGAAACCACACCTGACAAACGAAACATCGAAGGTTTGTTCCGTGTGTTCAAAGAAAATTTTCCGATAACTGATACCCGGAACATCTTCGTTCTGGAGTTCCTGGACTATTTTATTGATCCGCCCCGTTACACCATCGAAGAGTGTATGGAGCGGGGGCTTACCTATGCGGTTCCCCTGAAAGCCAAACTGCGCCTCAGCTGTAATGATGAGGAGCACGTGGATTTCCAGACCATTGTTCAGGACGTGTTCCTGGGTAATATCCCCTACATGACTCCCCGTGGTACATTCGTGATCAACGGAGCGGAGAGGGTAGTGGTATCCCAGCTGCACCGTTCACCCGGTGTATTCTTTGGTCAGTCTGTTCACCCGAACGGCACCAAGATCTATTCCGCCCGTGTGATCCCCTTCAAGGGTGCCTGGATGGAATTTGCAACCGACATCAATAACGTAATGTACGCATACATCGACCGGAAGAAGAAATTCCCGGTGACCACGCTGTTGCGTTCTATCGGATATGAAATTGATAAGGATATCCTTGAACTCTTCGGTATGGCCGATGAAGTTAAGGTGGAGAAGAAAACCATGGGCAACTATGTAGGCAAACGCCTCGCTGCCCGTGTACTCCGTACCTGGGTAGAGGATTTTGTGGATGAAGATACCGGTGAAGTAGTATCCATCGAAAGGAATGAAATCGTGATGGAAAGGGATACCGTACTGGATGAAGAAGCCCTGAACACGATCCTGGATATGGAAGTAAAGAGCATCTTTATTCAGCGTGAAGATGTAGGTGGTGATTATGCAATCATCTACAATACCCTGAACAAGGATACCTCCAACAGTGAACTGGAAGCGGTTCAGTTTATCTACCGCCAGTTACGCGGTGCTGATGCCCCGGATAATGAAACTGCCCGTGGTATCATTGATAAATTATTCTTCAGCGACAAACGTTATGACCTCGGTGAAGTTGGCCGTTACAAGATCAACCGCAAACTGAACCTGGACCTGCCGCTCGATAAGAAAACATTAACCCGTGAGGACATCATCCTCATCATTAA
>DAORJS010000311.1:0-3565 GCA_035439185.1 Chitinophagaceae bacterium | reverse complement strand
CAAAAAGCGTATTTAGAAATGGTACTTACTGGCGACCGCTTTTTTCCGGGTCTTAAACATTGAAAGTCTTGTACGGTTTTTCTTTTATCATAACAGAAGTAAAAAAAATCATCGCGAAGACCGCGATACACAGCACCTTTCTTATAATTTAACTCAAGTTTGCTCTACGCGGCTCTCATAAGGTCCACCAACTCTCCTATGTAATACCCTACTAGCCTCTTACCACTAGCCACTTGCCATTCCTCAGCTCACTGCTTAAAATAAACCTTACTGATCTTCCCGTTCTCAATAATATATGTTGCCGTGGCATAGACGGGCTTGCCCCCGCCAAAGGTTACTTCTTCATGATCGGTAACCGTATTATCTTTTATTTCCCTTTTCTGAATGCGGCAATACAGTTTTGGTGTTTGCGTGATGAAGATATAATCCTTACGCATTTGTTCCTTGCCTTTTGAAAGGAGCTTGGATGGAAATTCATACAATTCCACATCCTCTGCATAAGGGACCAGGAAGGCATCCAGGTCATGGGCATTATAAGCATTCAGCTGCATTTGTACCAGTTGCTCCGGGGTGGATTGTATGATTGTATCTGGTGAAAAAGCCACTCCTTTATTAATGACCAGCTCAATGGTCTTCCAGTTGTGCAAATCATCAAAAGGGTTTCTTTTGAGCAATACCATATTGGCAATTTTACCCGGAGCAATACTTCCCCAATCCTTTTCCTGTCCGAGGGCTTTGGCTACATTGATCGTTGAAGCCTGAAGTATATCCTCAGGCATCAACCTCGCTCTTTGCATAGCCTCGAGCTCCGCAAAATAGGAGCCGGCATGTTGCGTACCGATATTCCCGGCATCCGTGCCCGTTACGATGGTCACACCGGCATCAAATAATTTTTTCATATTCCGGCGGCGAATCGAATCTGTTTTTGATTCTTTGGTGATTTCTTCACGTTGGTTCATGGCAGTAATATATAATTTTCCCAAAGCGGTATCCGGAAAAGGGAAATCAATAATACTGCCAACTGTAAAAGGATTGGCCAGATTCAGTTCAGCCGTACTGAAACGATAATTATCACCCAGCGAAGTAATATAATTGGCCATAACGACCAGGGTAGGACAAAGCGCTGTATTGTTTTTTTTGAGCAATTTTACAAATTCGTCACTCACCACTTCATCTTCCACACTGTGAACCAGGTAATCAGCTCCCGATTCAACAGCTAATTGCGCTGCAATTCTTTCAGTGGCATGTACCGCCACCCGAAGCTGGTACTTATGTGCTTCTTCAATTACTGTTTTTACCAGCGGAAGCTTTTTTCTGGCATCAGCCTCCTTATCCTTTTCAGAAATGATAAACCAGATCTTAATAAAATCAGCCTTTAGTTTGACCTGCTCCTGAACGTACAGCCGCACTTTTTCCTCGTTAGTCATTAAAGCAAAAGGAATATCATCTGCATTTAAGTCCTGAAAAGCCGGGGGAATATAAGTAGTAAGCAGGGGGCCGGTTATCCTGATCATCGGTGACATGGGTTTGGACTGCAGGCTGTCACGCAATCTGAGAAATCTGTAATTGCTTCCCACATCTATCACCGATGTAATCCCGGCAGCCAGATACCGTCGCAACTGGTCTTCCATGTTTTGATTTGTCCACTGAATTTCTTCACTGTAGGGACGACTCTTGCGCAAATCAATTACATCGGGTCTTGCATGGATACCTCCATCCTGGAAAAAGTGAACATGTCCGTCCGCCAAACCTGGTATCAGGAATTTACCTGTCCCATCAATACTGGTCGTTCCCGGGGGCAAATCTTCTTTAAACTCATTCGACACTGCTTTTATCCTTCCATCGGTCACTAATACATACAACCCCCGGTTAATCTCCCGTTTTTCCACATCCACTACCGATACGTTTTTGAATAAAAGCTGGGCTTTTGAGAATGCAGACAAGAACAACAAAAGGGTTAGACAAATAAAGCGCATGAAAATAATTTAGGGCAAGATATGAAAAGTAAACTACCTGCTATTTTCTATAGCAGATAGTTTAGCAGTAAATTTTACTGATTACCGGGAAAATTCTTACCGGAGTTATACCGATCCGTTCACTTCAAAAACATCCATGAATACCAGTCTCTCCTCATAACGGGGCCCGACGGTTAATTTTGCACTCGTATTAAATCCTTTTTTCTGTTCTTCCTCCTGCACCCTCAGCGGATCAAACTCATGCAGTTCATATTCCCGGATCACCACCCGGAAGGGCTGACTGGCATAACCCGCACCTAAACTGATCCGCTCCACAAATTCAATCTGATTACCACGAAACTGCTGCCGGTCCAGGTAATATTGTTTGATGAAAATACTGGTATTGATCCCCTGTGTACGGTCATTAATGCTCACAAATGCATCTTCCTTCTTCCCCAATACAGTATTTTCTATAGTCACTGTGATCTTGCTGCGGGATGGACTTTGTGTACCATCATTCAAAAACTTCTGTCCGGTAAATCCATAAGGCGCGGTACCGCGAAGCGCCACATCAAATTCATTCTTTCCACCTTTGAAATATAAAGCCGTGTATCTTACAGGAACAATCTGCAGCCAGTCTACCGTGGTAGCCGGACCCAGACAACAATCCTTCCCGTTCGTTTTTAATGAATGTTGCTGGTAACGTGCCACGCTTAAGCGCACAAAAGGAAAATAAGCCTGGTTGATCTGAATGGGCACATCCGCATAATGCAGCTGCTTTTCTTCATCAAACAGCACTTTATAAGCCGCAACAGTCATCTTTGTATTTTCATCTTCAGATAATGTCACCGTATCATAAGCTGCTGCAAACGGAAAATTTTCAACCTGCGGATAATTAGTGCCATTTAATTCCGGTGAATTGAAAACCGGATCCTTTCCCCAGACTGTGCAATGCAGTTTACCTGCATCGGTAAGCATCACATTTTTGATGGGTAATAAAACACCCAGCATTTCATCATCTCCGCTGCTATACCAGGGTCTTTGCAGGTACACACGGATATTACCGGTACGCATCCGGGTAATCTCGGTTCCCTTATCATTGGTCAGCCAGTTAAAACTGGGCACCACATATTCCACTACAGCAGTAGCAGGCCTGGCTGTACTCAGGATATTCACTTTTACCTGATCACCTGTCTGTGTAAGATCAACCGGCTTTCCGGTCTTGGCACCGGTTTCAATGATGCCGGTAAAATACTCGCGGTAGCGGCTGGTCGCAATTCCCCGGTAATTGATCATCCGGTGTTTGGTATCGTTAAAGGGATGATGCAGTTGGGGGAATCTTCTTTCCTCAGCCGTTCCGGGGGTATTGGCCGCTGAACTCAGCAGTTTATTATTGCAATAAGCCACTTGCAAAGTAGCCACATGGGTATTGAACTGTCCGGTAATGATATTCGTGTTTTTGAGATCATCCACCTGTTCAGTCCAACTGGCTTCAATATCCACTTTATCGGTACTGCTGCCATGCACTTTCATCACGGCATTCAGTTTGGTAAAAGTATCGTTATAGCCACGTTCGCTTTTCAGGGAGCCGGGTTCAAAACTGGGTTTTT
>DAORJS010000310.1:0-3625 GCA_035439185.1 Chitinophagaceae bacterium | reverse complement strand
ATCCCGATCATCAGGTAATACCCGAATCTTTCCCACATCTCAGAAAAAAATAAGAAGGGCAGGGCCTTTGGATGTTTCTTCCACATAGCGCAATTTTTGAACAGGTAAGATAAAGAAATTGAGGTTAGGGCAAACAAAAAGGCGGCCCTGAAAAGCCGCCTTTTGATAAATGGTTGAACAGTTTATGCAGATCCTGTTTTGTCCCTTACAATTTTATCAAGTGATTTTACTTTGGCAAAGATGAGCAGTCCGCCCAGGATGGCTGCAATAGCAATGATGCCAAAGAAGATTCGTTTATCCGGCATTTTGTCCCAGAAAGTAGCCATTACTCCAGCTACCTTACCTCCTAATGAAGTAGAAATAAACCAGCCTCCCATCATCAGGGCAGTCAATCTTGGCGGTGCCAGCTTGGATACAAAGGAAAGTCCGATCGGGCTCAGACAAATTTCACTGACGGTAAACACGCCATAGGTAAAGAAGAGCCAGAAAGAACTTGTTTTGTGGGTGTAGATACTGGGGACCGACATCACCGCCAATACCATCACCAATGCGCTCAATCCGGAAATCACCAATGCCCATGCAAACTTACTGGCGGTACTTACCGGTTTACCCCGTTTGGCCCGCCAGGCAAAAAATATAATCAGCAAGGGGGTAAAGGCGACAATAAAAAATGGATTGATGGACTGGAACAGCTCGGTATTCCCCACTTTGGCGACACCACCGGGAGGCCATTTGTCTTTTGGCATATTGGCAAAGTATGGATCAGGACCCATCGTCTTGATAGCATTTCCCGAATCATCGGTAACCACACGCATATAACTGTCCAGGCTGTCAACAGTCTGAGGTTTAGTCTCCAGACTTTGTAATGCATACACCGCTTCAGAAGGTGCTTCCATGAATTTAGGAATCGAACGGTCAGTATGCGATTCTGCCCAAATGGTTAACCCGGTTGAATTTTGGTTGTAAATGGTCCAGAAAATTACCGATACAGCAAATACAAATAAGAGTGCACCAATTCCTTTTTTATCATCTCCTTTTTCTTTTCTCCATAAGGTCACATAAAACGCGATAACAGGAATACAGGCAAAGATGAAGGCATCAGCAGAATCACTTCCAAAAATATTAGAAGGGATGAACCATCCCAGTGCGGCAAAGACAATCATTGGAATAAATACCGTACCCAGTATTTTGGAAGTGGGCATGTCTTCGGGCTGCATTGGTTTTTTAACATCATACGACTTAATGTGTTTGAGATTTATTGCCAGGGCAATCAATCCAATGATCAAACCTATACCGGCGGCAGAGAAAGCGGCCTGCCAACCGATCCTGTTCCGGAGAATGGCTGCTACGAAATTGCAGAAGAAGGCACCGATATTAATACCCATGTAAAAGATATTATAGGCATTGTCCTTCAGTGGCCGGAGATCTTCCCGGTTATACATATTTCCAAGCAGGGTGGAGATATTGGGTTTGAAAAAACCGTTTCCGACAATGATCAGTCCCATGGCAATATATGCGGTGTAATCACCCGGTAGTGCAATGGTCAGATAACCTGCAGCCATCAGGGTACCGCCAATGAAAATAGATTTGATATAACCCAGATACCGGTCGGCCAATAACCCGCCGATAAAAGGCGTCAGGTAAACCAGAGCAATAAAAGTTCCTACCACATCAGCACCCATGGCCTTGGGCAGTCCTTTTCCGGTACTGTTGGTCATAAAAAGAAAAAGGATACCTACCATAAGATAGTATCCAAACCGTTCCCACATTTCTGTAAAGAACAATACATACAGGCCCTTTGGATGCTTGCCGGTTTGTGCAGGTTGATTCATACAAATGTTTTTGAATGACTAATCAGAGTGTCCTAATTGTTAAGGCTCAAAATACAGAAATTTACTTACCCGGTCATTTTTTATCGTTAACTTTCACAGATGTACCCGATATTCGCAAAGCTTTAAAATTCAAGATTAACCCATTATGCGAATCCTGCTCTTAGGTTCCGGAGGAAGGGAACATGCCCTTGCCTGGAAAATGTCACAAAGTCCGGAATGTGAACAGCTTTTTATCGCCCCTGGCAATGCAGGAACAGCCCAATGCGGCACCAATCTTCCCATCTCCCTGACCGATTTTGAAGGAATCCGGAAAGCCTGTAAAGAACATGCCATCCAACTGGTAATTGTTGGCCCGGAAGAACCCCTCGTAAAAGGAATTACCGATTTTCTGATCAGCGATCCGGCTTTGAAAGAAATCGATGTGATTGGCCCCGATCAGCAGGGTGCCCAGCTCGAAGGCAGCAAGGCTTTTGCCAAAGCTTTTATGATGCGGCACCAGATTCCGACCGCCGCCTATCAGGAATTCACACTCGATAATTATCAGGAAGGAGTAGAATATATCAAAAATCATTCCTTACCCATTGTACTCAAGGCCGACGGACTGGCTGCAGGCAAAGGAGTGGTGATCTGTGAAAACCGCCTCGAAGCTTTTGCAGAGTTTGAACTGATGATCCAGCGCGCCAAATTCGGCGATGCCGGTAAAAAAGTAGTGGTGGAAGAATTCTTAAAAGGAATTGAAATCTCTGTTTTCGTACTCACCGATGGTAAGAATTATGTGATCCTCCCGGAAGCCAAAGATTATAAAAGAGTAGGAGAGGGTGATACGGGTCCCAATACCGGTGGCATGGGGGCCGTTAGTCCGGTTCCTTTTGCCAATGCAGCCCTGATGAAAAAAATTGAAGAGAAAGTAATCCGCCCCACCGTGGAAGGTTTAAAAAAGGAAGGATTGGAATACCGGGGTTTTCTTTTTCTGGGGCTGATGATCGCCAATGAAGAACCCTACATGATTGAATATAACTGCCGGATGGGCGATCCCGAAACGGAAGTGGTGATCCCCCGTCTGAAGAATGACCTGGTACAATTACTGGCAGCAGCAGCCAATCAGCAACTGGATACAATTACCATTGAAACTGATCCGCGCACGGCCTGTACAGTAGTCGCCGTAAGCGGCGGCTATCCCGGTGAATATAAAAAAGGAATTCCCATTCACGGGCTTGATGCTGTAAACCCGGCCGACAGCATGGTGTTTCATATGGGTACCAGCGCTGAAAACGGCAAAGTACTCACCAATGGCGGCAGGGTATTCTGCCTTACCTCTTATGGCCGCTCCATTTTTGATGCGGTAGAAATATCCAAAGAAGAAATGGAGAAGATATCCTTTACCGGCATGGAATACCGGAGAGATATCGGTTACGAATTTGAATAATCATCATCTGCATCAGGTCGGTTACATTTGTAAAAAACGAAGCTATGCCCGGTGCCGTTCAATACCACGATTACCTGCAACTGGATAAGATTCTGCAGGCCCAATCTCCCGAAAGCGACAAACAGAATTTACCGGCACATGATGAAATGCTTTTTATCATCATTCATCAGGCCTATGAACTCTGGTTCAAACAACTGCATCATGAAGTGGATTCCGTGCTGCAGATCATGGGACGCCCCGCCCTCAATGATAATTCTCCCGAACTGCAAACCGTTGTACATCGGCTGCAAAGATGTGTAACCATTCTTCGGGTACTGGTTCATCAGATCGATATCATGGAAACCATGACCCCCATGGATTTTCTGGA
>DAORJS010000309.1:0-3639 GCA_035439185.1 Chitinophagaceae bacterium | reverse complement strand
CTATTTTTGAAAAATACCCGACTGTGTATGACCTGGAGAAAGCCGGTTTTGATGAATTGTTTCCGCTGATCAAAAGCATCTCCTACCCCAACAATAAAACAAAGCACCTGATCGGGATGGCGCAAAAAGTGGTGGCCGATTTTAATGGAAAAATTCCGATGACGGTGGATGAACTGGTCCAATTACCGGGAGTAGGAAGAAAGACAGCGAATGTGATTACCTCTGTTGTGGATCAGCAACCCAATATGGCCGTGGATACCCATGTGTTCAGGGTCAGCAAAAGAATCGGACTGGTACCGCAAACCGCCAGTACCCCGCTGGCCGTTGAAAAAGTACTGGTAAAAAATATTCCTGAACACCTGATCCACAAAGCCCATCACTGGCTGATTTTACATGGGCGCTATGTTTGTCTGGCGCGTAATCCTAAATGCGGGGAATGTGGGATAAAGGGGGCGTGCAGGTTTTTTGGAAATATGAAAACAGAATAAGCATAGACATTGATCAATTACTTAAAAGGAAACAAAAGACATCAGCGCCAATTGGAAACGGCAATAGCAGAATTTGATTATCTTAGTTTCATAGTTCCAAATCTGATGTTGGGTGTTAACAAAAGATTTTTGTACTCGTAAAATTAATATCAACTATTATTCTAAATTCTATTTTACAAACAATTACCGGACAATTATATCAAATGAGAATTATTCTTTTGATACTTACAAATACTCTCATTTATCATATTGCTTTTTCCCAAAACCCCTCTCTATCTTTTGCCCACAACCCATCCGGCTCCTCTTATGAACGGGTAGGATCCGGAACCGTTGACCAACAGAATAATATATATTTATCCGGTGCCTTCACTGGAACCATTGATATTGACCCAACACCTGTTGCCAATGTTTTGACAGCAAATGCAGTTGACGCTTTTATTACAAAATCAAATAATGCGGGAAACCTTACCTGGGCCAATCAGCTAAAAGGGGCAAACACTTCATCTTTTTCCGACGTCTGGTCTATCGGGGTTGATCTTTCCGGGAATGTTTATGCAATGGGACAATTCAAGGGCACTGTTGATTTCGACCCTGGTACTGCAGTTAATAATATGACATCGACCAATGTTTCAAGCTATGATATGTTTATTGTCAAGCTTAACGCTGCCGGAGTTTTTCAATGGTCCAAACAAATTGCAGATTTTGCCATTAATCAAAAGATCAGCACAATTCCTATAGATGGCATGGGCAACATTTATGTATATGGCTGTTTTATGGGTACTGTAGATTTTGATCCCGGACCGGGTGTGTACACGATGACCTCAAGCACTACCAGCAGAGATCCTTTTATACTTAAAGTAAATTCATCTGGAAACTTTGTTTGGGCAAAACAAATAGATGACCCTGGTGAGGGGATAGTTTTTTCCACGAAACTGGATGCAGCTGATAATATTTATCTAACCGGATACTTTTCAGGTAGTGCAGATTTTGATCCCGGACCATCGACTACGCTTATTGACTCGACAAATGGTGCTGCATATATTCTGAAATTAAACAATGCAGGTGATTTCCTTTGGGTCAAGCAGTTTGGGGCCGGCGGTTATTTTACTTCGAGTTCAAATCTAAATTTTGATACAAATGGAAATATCTATTGCACCGGTAGCTTTCAGGGTGTAGCCGATCTGGATCCGGGTCCGGGTGTTCAAAACCTGACCAGTTCTGGATTGAGAGATGCATTTGTTCTTAAACTATCCCCAGTAGGCGATTTCCAGTGGGCAAAAAAACTGGGAGGTGCCAACTCAGATGGTGGAGATGCCATAGCTATCGATGCTATTGGCAATATTCTCGTTTCGGGCAGTTTTGAGGGCGCTGCCGATTTTGATCCGGGCCCTGACGTATTTCAAATAACAGCCCTGGGAATTTATGACATTTTCGTTGTCGCACTGGATGCAAACGGGAAATTCAGAAATGCATTTAAACTTGGTAATACTGATTTTGACCACCCGATATCAATAAATATTGATACTCAAAATTCATTAATCATAACAGGCAATTTCTTTCTCAGCATTGATGCTGATCCCTGTGAAAATACGATGACTTTGAGTGCAACTGCATCGCAGGATTTTTTTTACATAAAGTATAACCAACCCATTACTATACAGATTACAATTTCAACCCCAGGTACAACTATAATCTCCGGGCAATCCGTTACAGCAAGTTCTTCAATTACAAATGGTGGTACAAGTCCCGGCTATCAATGGCAAGACAGTACGGCCTTGCATACATGGCAGAATATTCCCGGCGCCACCAGCTCTGCGCTGAATTACGCGCCATTACAAACCGGAGATAAACTCCGATGTTTATTAACGAGTAACGCCCCTTGTGCAACCGGATATTCCTTTACCAGTAATGTGCTGCAGTTTACTGTCAACGCTGTTACCGCAATTAATCCAACTTCTGGAAATGCCTATAATATTAAGCTCTTCCCCAACCCGGTATCCGAAGTCATTTATATCGATAGCCTGAAATTGTCAGATCACTGGGAGACAGCCGAGATTCTCACGGCAGTTGGTCACCGATACCAAACCATATCTATTGAAAATAAAACAAAGGCTGTGCTTTCGGTTCATCAATTACCACCAGGACAATATATTATCCTTTTGAGGAGAAAAAATCATGCGTCTTATTTGAAGTTTATCAAGATTTGATTTCTTCCCTTACGAGTCTCCTCCTTTATCAACGCTAATTTTTATATGGTTCTACCTGCAGGGACTCGTAGGTCACCTATTTGTTCAGCTACTTTTGCCGACGAGTCCGCCATTATCCTTTTCCCAAAAATAAAGTATTGCTCAAGGCGAGACATAGTCGGGGAAGCGTTAAGAAAACTCACGCGAAACATATTAAACACAAGCCCCCCGTAAAACCTCCACGGAAAAAAACATGGCCGGATCGTAATAACTTATCCACATAAATTAAAATTTAGCACAATACTTGCAATAGTTGGCAGGACCATCAAATACGCCAACTGTTGAAAAACCTTTACCTGCTGACCTTCTTATGGACTGTCTTATCCGCCCGGCCGGGCCATGCCCAGCTGCCCCCGCAGCAATGGGCTAACCAATACGGCGGCGGCAATGTTGATATTCCCTATGCCATAAAAATTACAGCCGACGGTGGTACCATTATCACCGGCTACACCGATTCCAAAAACGGCGATATCAGTCCCCAACCCAACCGCGAATACTGGGACCTCTGGGTAGTAAAACTCAACCGTTGCGGGTCGATCGAATGGGAAAAATCTTTTGGCGGTTCCAACTATGAAAGCGGCCGTGATATTGTCCAAACCAGTGATGGCGGTTATCTCGTAGTCGGAGAAACCAATTCCACTGACGGCGGTGTGATCAGCGGTTATGGCGGGACCAAGGATATCTGGGTTTTAAAATTGAATGCTAATGGCACCCTGCTCTGGCAGAAAAGATATGGTGGTAACGGACTCGATATCGGCAACCATCTCCACCTGCTGGATGATGGCAGTTTTTATGTACTGGCTTCCTCTTCCTCCAATGATGGTAATATCAGTGGCAATCACGGCACCGCTGGTTATACCGATGGGGTGTTGATGAAACTGGATGCTTCCGGCAACCTGCTCTGG
>DAORJS010000308.1:0-3653 GCA_035439185.1 Chitinophagaceae bacterium | reverse complement strand
CTCTTAGTAAAGATTTGTTAAACTGAACCAAGGGTAAGAACGGTTGTTCTGACAGTTTGTTACTTTGTAGGGCAGAGGCATAGAATTTGTGAAAATGCGCATAACCTTAATTTATTACTGACCAAAAAGTATACAGCACTATGAAACTCAAACAGATTTTACTGATTATTGCCGTGAGTGCCGTTTCCGCCATTGGGAGCGTGATGATCTACGGCAAACTGACCGGTTCAAAAAACGGGACATTTGTTCAAACAAGTCAGGATGGAAAAGTCCCGGTGAATTATGCGGGATTTTTTGAAAACGGAACCGGGGCCGGTGAACCGGTTGACTTTACAAAAGCATCCAGTGCTGCAGTTCCGGCCGTAGTCCATATTAAAACAAAAACTGCTGCCAAGAAAGTAAGCAATAACCTGGGACGTAACCGCAATGACGGTGGTATGCAGGATCTTTTTGAGCGGTTCTTCGGTGAAGATGTTTTCAACCAGCGTTACCAGCCCGAACAAAGAGCCAGTGGCAGCGGAGTGATCATCAGCGAAGATGGCTATATCGTCACCAATAACCATGTAATCACAGACGGAGGTGAGGGCATTGCCGATGAAATCACGGTTACCCTTCACAATAAAAAAACATATAAAGCAAAAGTCATTGGTAAAGATCCCAGCAGTGATCTGGCCGTTTTAAAAATTGATGGAAAAAATCTTCCTTTCCTGTTATACGGAAATTCCGATAATGTAAAACTCGGACAATGGGTGCTGGCAATCGGTTATCCGCTGACGCTGGAAACTACCGTCACTGCGGGTATAGTAAGTGCCAAGGGCAGAAGTATCGGAATTAACAGCCGCCAGAGCCGGACTCCGGTGGAATCATTTATCCAGACAGATGCTGCCGTGAATCAGGGAAATAGCGGAGGTGCCCTGATCAGTACTGATGGTCAGCTGATTGGAATTAACTCTGCCATCTATGCCCCAACCGGAACTTATGCAGGATACTCTTTTGCAATTCCGGTGAATATTGTAAAAAAGATTGTGAATGATCTGATCCAATACGGAGATGTAAAGAGAGGTTTTATCGGGATCAGTTATCCTTCTGTGGATACTGAAAACGAGAGACTGGTTAAACAGGCCGGTATTGCTGACGGACAGGGCGTATATGTACTGGCCGTACCAGCAGATGGTGCTGCCATTCAGGCTGGCCTTAAGAAAGGAGATATCATCACCAAAATCAATGGCAATCCGGTTTCTTCAGGACTTGAAATGAGTGCACAGGTAGCCAGTTTTAAACCAGGAGACAAACTGCCTGTAACCTATGTCAGGAATAACAAGGAATATACAGCTTCCATCACCCTGAAGGAAACAGCGGGCAAGGCTGATGAATTAGCCGCAGCTACAATCGCTGAAACGCTGGGAGCAGAACTCGAAACACTGGATTCCAAAAAAGCGGCACAGTACGGAATTGAAGGAGGTGTGCTGGTGAAAAAAATTATCAAGGGAGGTGCTTTCAGTAAAACAAGAATGCAGGAAGGATTTGTCATCACCAGTGTGAATGATGCAGATATAACCAATATTGATCAATTGGGAAATGCCATCCGTAACTCAGAGACAGGAGTTTACTTTGAAGGTATTTATCCGGAAGCACCAGGTGCGGTTTACCGGTATCCATTGATTATTGAAGAATAAAAGTCAGAAAGCACCGGCTGAATACTAAGAAAAAGCTGATTGAAATTTATACTTCAATCAGCTTTTTTATTCGGGAAGAAAGTTCTGTTTATCAACTATTAAAAACAGGACAAATTTTTCTTATTCAGCCGTATATACCAGGTAATCCCAGGCCTGCATCTCAAACTGTTTATCGCTTGTAAAATCATTAGCAGCGCCGGAAAAAGCATTCCTGAATTGCCCTTTGATCAGCGGATCGGTCATTTCAAAATGCAAATCATTCTGAGTTGAAAGATTGAGAATCACCAGTACTTTATGATTACCATGCTGACGCAGATAAGCGAATACATGCTGCGGGTCAGATGTTTTTATCCGGTAAGTCTGTACGGCCGGATCCCCTGCACGAAGAGCCGGATGGCTGGCTTTCAATTTTAATAAGGATTGATAAAAGCCATGCAAAGAATTGTTCCCGGTCCATTCAATCGGGTCTTTTTCAAAAAACTCCAGCCTTTTTTTATTGGGCAATTCCTGTCCGGAATATAGAAGCGGAATTCCATTCCAGGTGCAGCTGAATACGGCTAATGCAGGAGCCATATCCCCGTATTTTTCATACTCGGTACCGTTCCAGCTGTTTTCATCATGGTTGGTGGTGAACCAGGCCCGCATCGTGCTGTCGCCCAGGTCATCGTATTTTTTGAGTACCGTCATGAGCGAATCAATGGGTAAATGGTTCTGATAAAATTCTTTGGTCCTGTGCATCCAGGTCCAGGTATAACTGGCATCAAATGCTTCTCCGTATTCCGGTTTTTCCAGTTCATCATATTCTCCCAGCCAGAGCAGCGGTTTAACCGCATCTACCTGCGGGCGGGCTTCTTTCCAGTAATCCAGTTCTACCCAGAAAGCCAGGTCACAGCGAAAACCATCAATATCACATTCTGTTACCCAGTACTTCATCGCATCGGTCATGGCTTTACGCAGGGCCGGGTTACTGAAATCCAGTTCAATAATATCATCCATTCCGGAGGCAATCTGAAAATCATTGGTGCTGCTGTCCTTCAGGTAATAATCAGGGTGCTCTTTTGTCCAGCGATGATCCCAGCCCGTATGATTAGCAACCCAGTCGATGATCACTTTCATCCCGTTCTCATGGGCCAGCTTTACCAGGGCTTTAAAATCATCCAGAGTTCCGAATTCAGGGTTGATGGCTGTATAATCTGAACAGGCATAATAACTGCCCAGGCTTCCTTTTTTATTTTTTTGGGCGATCGGTGTAATCGGCATGAACCATAATGTTTCTACACCCATCTCCTTTAAGCGTGGTATATCATTGGCAAAAGCATTGAATGTTCCCGCAATACTGTATTGCCGGAGATTAACCTCATAGATATTGGTGGTATGGGCCCAGTCAACAGGTTTGAACCGATTCTGCATAGAAGTAGTTATTTTAGTGGTTTCTTTTCCGGATTTTTTAGGCATGAGTTTACAGGATGTCAGCAGCCCGGAAAAACAGCCGATCAGCAATAGCAATCGCATGGGTTGAACTTTGGCGAAAGATACGGAATCCGTGCCTTGAACTCCATAACAAAGCCCCATTCTGAAAGAGGAAACAGCCGGCAGTAGGCAGTCAGCAGTTGGCAGTCAGCAGTTGGCAGTCAGCAGTCGGCAGTCAGCAGTCGGCAGTCGGCAGTCTTTCAGTCTATCAGTCTGTCTTCCGGCAGTGTTTGTGGAATAAAAGAAAGGCTCATCTTATCCAATTCAACATTCAACATTTAACATTCAAAATAATCCCACCACCCACTCGCCACTAGTCACTAGCCTCCCGATAGCTATCGGGACCCCATTTACCGAGCCCCACTAGCTACTCCCCACTCGCCATTCCCCAATCCCCCTTTTCCTAATACCTTTGCCAAATGAAGCAATTCGATGTACCAATCATTTACCGGAGCCCGCTGATCAGTGCCATCAAGAAAAAAAGAAAAGAAGAGGACCGGTTAAAAA
>DAORJS010000307.1:2065-3664 GCA_035439185.1 Chitinophagaceae bacterium | reverse complement strand
TGTGATGGTTGTTCATCTGCAGCCGCCTGTCCGAAAGTCACCATCTCCATTCCGTATACAGCTTCGGCCGACATCAGGTTGGGGTAGGTACGGTGCCAGCCCCGCGGAAGGGTTGCTCCATGAAAATTCACTAATAACTTATATCGTGCAGCATCTTCCAGTATATCGATATAGTACCGCATCATGGATTGACCATCGCCACCAAAGAAATCAATCTTTACACCTTTGATGCCCATTGATTGTAAACGGCTGAATTCTTTTTCTCTTCCTGCTTTTGTAAGCAATAATCCTTTGGGATGGTATTTCACCGTATTCCAGTCACCGGCTGAATTGTACCATAAAATCAATCCCACTTTTTTAGTCCGGGCATAACCGGCCAGTTCCGATACTTTATCATAGCCAATTTTAGTATCCCAGTCCGCATCAATCAGACAGTATTCCCATTTCATTTTACCGGCAAAGTCGATATACTTTTTTTGCTCATCGTATGTTATAAAATTGTCTTTGCTATTGATCCAGCTCCAGGAAGCTTTGCCGGGTTTAATAAAGTCATCGTCCATTTTAACGGATTTGGCTGCCAGGTCAGTCCCAAGAGTTGAAGTGGCAATGGTTGCGAGGCTCCCAATGCAAAGAATCCGCCAGGGACTGTACCAGGGTTTGTCATTTACCGGCAGGTATCCTTTTCCGGTAAATACTTCTCTTGGATCAGGAAAGCCGGTATTATATACAGCAGTGGCACTGTCATTAAGTAGTCTGGTACCACAGTAACTGCCATCCATGCCCGCTTCGGTGATCAATATCCAATTATTATTGCTTTTGAATAAAGCCGGATACACCCAGCCGGATTTTAGTTTTGAAACCGTACCCACAGGAACATCCTTGTAATAATGTTCTTCATAGGCCGGATTACATTGTTCCCAGCCTGATTTGGCCACACTCATGGGTTGCAGCCATGCACGGGTGGATGCATCAAAGGTATAAGCACTGTACTCCTTTGTAATGGTTGTGATGGTTTTTACTCCAGGAAGAAAATACCGGAAAGCCACCCCATCATTACTGGCGCGGAAAATGATCTGCAGCTTATTTCCTTTTTTGTTACCAAGGGTATAAACCGTTTCGTTGGCTATATAGGTGATCTCATTTTTTTTGGCATTCTTCAGATTGTATTTGTCTTTAACTGAAACGGGTTTTGCAACCGATAAAAGTTCCATGCCATCGGAAAATGACTGATCGTTGCAGTCTATACCCAGACGGGAAGACCCGATTACTGTTTCGTTATCTTTTTTTACAGCGTAGAAAATTTGCCCGTTTTTTATCTCCAGTTGAACACTAATGGTTTTATCAGGACTGAAACAGGATGCAGGTGCCTGAGCGAAAATCAGGATAGCGCTAACGCAAAATTGGCTGAGTAAAATGAACTTCTTCATGTTAAAGGTTTCAGTATAATCTCAATGTATGTCTGAATGGAGTGATGCCTGTCAAATATACCTGAGATCCTTTGGTTTTCAGGCTCCCGAAATGTGTGCTGTATCTTTCGCCTTCCAGGTTCTCGGGTACAGGGCCGGCTAATGCACCTGGCCCGAAATGAATCTGGTCTCC
>DAORJS010000307.1:0-1965 GCA_035439185.1 Chitinophagaceae bacterium | reverse complement strand
GGACTGAGTGTATAGTCTCCTGATTTTTTTCTTTTGGATACAGGTAACGGCTGGTAATAAGGAATGGTCAGTTTTTTGTGTAAAACATAGCGGTTGCCTTCTTTTCGCAATCCTTCGCTGTAAAAATACCCCATGCTGAAGAAGGTAGTTGAAAGCCGCATGTATTTTAATATGGCTTTTCCTTTGCGGTAACTGAAAAAATCCGGACTGCAGGAACGACCCGATGCAATGATCAGGGGCCAGTCCACCCCGCCAAAAAGTGTTATACTGGTTTGCTGATACCTGATCCTTAATAAATGGGAAGTAGTAAACAATTTCTCATAGCGATCGGGTAAGGGACTCGCTTCGGGCAAGCGTTGCTGTAATTTTTCATTTTCCTGAAAATAGAAAAGCCCCTGTTCCAATACTTCTTTTTCAAACCAGGGAGTGGCTTCAATCATTTTGCAAATCGCTGCAAAATGAGCGTCCTGATCAAGAATGGCCAGATAACGGTATTGCATATACAGGATGGCTGAATGTCTTGCAAGGTATTGATCCTGTCTGCGGGAGTCATTACTGACCAGATCACCATTGGCCTCCTGATAATAATAAAACAGGCGGAGATTTTTTCTCACATGGTTTAGCAGCTCTGGTTTTTTGAGCATCCTGGCTATGCTGATAAATGCCGTATTCTCCACCATGGAATAAGTTCCGCTTCTTTCCGGGTAATGGCCATCGGCATCCTGAAAAATGCCTTCTCCCAGCCAGTCATTAATCCTGGCAACATATTTTTTATCAGGATAGAGATGATTCAATTGCGAAAGAGCGGCACAAATCACCCAACGGTGATTGGGTGTGTGTATCCCGCCTGTTCGCAGGGCTTCCCCTGCTTTGCGAAGTATATTTTTGAGCTGATCCAGTAAGGCCTGTATGGAACCGGAGGAAGCGTTTTGCAGGTTACTGGTGGATGTGCAGAGAATCTCAACAACAAATGCGGTATCGGGTGGTGATTCCAGATTGCCGATATTCATTGTGCCATCTGTATTCTGCGAGTCAGACAGGAAACGGGCCAGGTTCTCCATTTTTCGAAGCAGCCTTTCATCTTTGTAATAGGCAGAACCGGGCTGGCAATATGAAGCAGATAATACAGAAAAATCATAAGCGGTTTTTCGGCCGAAACTGAGTTTTCCCATGTGCACGGTTTCCAATAAACCGCTCACGAGCTGATCATTGAGGGTGATCATTCTTTGTATCAATGCGTCGTCGGTACCGGGGAAGTTTTTGTTATTTCCAAGGGCAAACAAAGGCTGACAGAAAGGAACAAGTGCTGCCATTGTTCCGGTTTTGATAAAGTCCGACCTCTTCATATGCTATTCATTTTAACTTACCAGAAAATTGTGTACAGTGCTGCTAAAATTCCGCAAATAATAACAGATCCGATTACAAAGGAAGGATTTACTTTAAACATGGATCGGTCCACTTCAATGGAATGTTTGTCTTTGTCTTTCTTCGGCCAGATCAGACTCACGGTAATCATGATCAGCGATACTGCAAAAAAAGTGATGGTCATCCGGTCGAGGAATGGGTAGTTGGGAAAAGCTCCGTTCGTCCAGGTGGGCAGAAATTTTAAAATCGTCGAAACCGGTATGGTAATCACGGCACCTGCCAATGCAGCGGCAGCCGTGGTTCTCTTCCAGAACATGCCCAAAAGAAAGATCGCCAGTACACCTGGTGAAAGGAAGCCTGCATATTCCTGGATGAACTGATAAGCCTGATCCAGGGAGCGGAGGGCCGGTGTGATCAATGCGGCTACCAGCATGGAAATGATCACTGCCCAACGGCCAATTTTCACCACTTTACGGTCGTCTGCTTCTTTATTGATGAATTTTTTATAAATATCAAGCGACCAGATGGTGGCGATGCTATTGGTTTCACTACCCATGGCTTCAACAATACCTGTTGTTAATCCCGCAAATGCCTCTGCTT
>DAORJS010000306.1:0-3669 GCA_035439185.1 Chitinophagaceae bacterium | reverse complement strand
ATTCATGCGTTGGAGACCGCCACAGGATCCCTGAAAGAAGAACTAAACCGGCAACTCGCAAACAATGCACCGGATAAAGTGGAGAAAGTTCAACAGATCTTTCATGAGTGCAAAGTGGATGATTGGGCGCTGGAACTCAAGAACAAATACCTCGATGAAGCCTTCCGTCACCTGGAAGATATAGCCGTGTTGACTAAAAGAAAGGAACCTCTTGAAGAACTGGCCCATTTTCTGGTAAAACGGGACTATTAGAACAGCGGTCATCGAATATTGCTTTTTTTTCCTATTTTGACTGTCCAAAACCAACCAATATGTTTAAGCAGTTATTCAGGAAAAAATCTATCCCCCATATTTTAAAGGAAGCAGAAGCAGGTTTGCACGACGGACATGGCATTGGCCTCAAAAAAGTATTGGGTGTCAGAGACCTTACTTTTTTTGGGGTGGCGGCTGTAATCGGGGCGGGGATATTCAGTGGTATTGGTTCTGCTGCAGCTAATGGCGGCCCCGGAGTTGTGTTCTTATACATTTTTACAGCATTAGCTTGTGGTTTTGCAGCCCTTTGTTATGCGGAATTTGCTTCAACTGTACCTGTATCAGGAAGTGCGTACACCTATTCTTATGTAGCTTTTGGAGAAATATTTGCCTGGATCATTGGCTGGGATTTATTAATGGAATATGCCATTGGTAATATTGCTGTGGCGATTTCCTGGAGCGATTATTTCACTCGAATCATGGATCAGGCGGGGATGCATATTCCTGACTGGATGACCATGGATTATATGACGGCCAAGGCAGGTGCAACGGCTGAAGCCATTTCTGCCTGGGCCAATGCTCCGCAGATTGCAGGATTCAGACTGATCATGGATATCCCTGCCCTGATGATTGTTGCCCTGATTACCTATATCGTATTCGTCGGTATTAAGGAATCCCGTTCTGCCAGTAATATTATGGTAATCCTTAAACTGGCTGTAATCTTCCTCGTAATTGTACTGGGTGCTTTTTATATCAATCCGGATAACTGGTCACCGTTTACTCCGAATGGTTTTGGTGGCATCATGAAAGGGGTATCCGCTGTATTCTTCGCCTATATTGGTTTTGATGCCATCTCTACCACTGCTGAAGAATGTAAGGATCCGCAGCGTGACCTGCCAAAAGGAATGATCAATTCCCTGATTATTTGTACAGTGGTATATGTATTACTGGCCCTGGTTCTGACCGGTATGGTAAAATATGACACCCTCAATGTGGGAGATCCGCTGGCCATGGTATTTGATGCCCGTGGGTTGAAATTTGTGTCAGGGATTGTTGCAGTAAGTGCCATCATCGCTACAGCCAGTGTGTTACTGGTATTTCAAATGGGGCAGCCCAGGATATGGATGAGTATGAGCAGGGATGGCTTGTTGCCTAAAATATTTTCAAGGATTCATCCGAAATACGGAACCCCGTCTTTTTCCACCATCCTGACGGGTATTGTGGTGGCCGTACCGGCCTTATTCCTGAATCTTGGAGAAGTGCTGTCGCTGACCAGTATCGGAACACTATTTGCCTTTGTATTGGTTTGTGGAGGTGTGCTGGTATTGCAACAAAGAAAAGATAAACCTGAAAGCAAATTCAAAGTACCTTATGTAAACGGACAGTTCCTCTATCCCGCTTTACTCATTGCAGCCATTGTACTGATTCAGGTAAATGTGCCCAGTCATTTTACCGAAGATATCTGGACAAAAGATACCTGGCCCATGGTGGTGTTCTGGGTAATTGCCGTTGCAATGGCCGTTTTGTCATTAACCAGAAAATTGTCCCTGCTCCCTGTGATTGGAATGATCAGTTGTTTATATCTCATGGCCCAGGAAACACATAAAGTATGGATGCGGTTCATGATCTGGCTGGTCATCGGTCTCGCTATTTATTTTCTCTATAGTTTCTGGAACAGTAAACTGGCCAAAAAGCAGGATTAAACTTATTTTAAATGGCCAACGGCATCCTGAATCTATTCAGGATGCCGTTTGTATTTTTGCAGTATGAAGTACCAGATAGGAGATACCGTGCTGATCCTGCATTCGAACGAAGAGGCCGTGGTCACAGATATTATCAATAATAAAATGATCATGGTGGAGGTGAAGGGCGTGAACTTCCCGGTTTATATGGACCAGGTGGATTTCCCTTATTTCAAAAGATTCACAGAAAAGAAATTATTCCCCGCTAAAAAAGAGAAGAAATTCATTGATGACGTCAGAAAGGAAAAGCAAAGCGAAATTAACCGGGTGGAAGATGGGGTCTGGCTCACATTTCTGCCGGTAATGGATACAGACGAGTTTGGGGATATTATAGTGGATGAAATGAAATTGCACCTCGTAAATCATACACGGGAGGCCTATCATTTTCATTATCAGCTGCAGTATTTTGGCAAAACGGATTTCGAACTCAAAAACTCAGTTCAACCATTTACTGATTTCTACCTGCATGATATCCCCTTCGAAAATCTCAATGACAGTCCTGTTTTTAATTTTGAATTCACGCTGGTTCAACCCGATAAAAAGAAAGCCAGTCACTTTGAAGCATCCGTTAAGCTGAAACCCAAACAGCTCTTTTCAAAAATTGAGGAACTGAAAAAAAAGAACGAAGCCACTTTTTCTCAATTATTGTTTGAAAAATACCCGGATCATGTTATTGAAGAAAAGGTCGAACTGAGCAGCCTGGCTGCCAAGGGCTTTAAAATATATGATGCCGCCAGGGCCCGTCAGCACCTGGAGCCGGCCCGCACAGTAGTGGACCTGCATATTGAAAAACTGGCCGACAACTGGAAGCAGATGAGTAATTATGAAATACTCAGTCTGCAGTTGCGGACCTTTGAAAAATACTACGACCTGGCTATTGCCCATCGTCAGCCAACCCTGATCGTTATACATGGGGTGGGAGAAGGGGTGCTCCGGAATGAAATCCATGATATCCTGCGTCTGAAAAGAGAAGTCAAATCCTTTATCAACCAATACCACCCCAGTTTTGGGTATGGCGCCACTGAAATTTACTTCCAGTACGAATAAGTTACCTTTGCATGACTACAGGCCGGGTTATCGCTTTCCTGCAAGGGAAGGAGGAAAGTCCGGACAGCACAGAGCAATGCACCGGTGAAGAGCCGGCTGACCTTCGGGTTAAGAGACAGTGCCACAGAAAATGACCGCCGATGCCGTATTTATAGCGAGGCCAGCCTTCGCTGTAAATACGGCAGGTAAGGATGAAAATGTGGGGTAAGAGCCCACGGCTTTTGGTGGTAACACCAATCGCGGGTAAACCTTGCATGCTGAAATGCCACATATAGTACCCTCAAGGGCGGCTCGTCCGGGGACCGGCTGCAAAGCCGGAACAGGGTACAGGGTAGGCAGATGGATTCCGCCGGGTAACTGACGGAACAGATAAATGATAGCCATTACCTGCCTTCGCTAAAGCTTCGGCAGGTGAAACAGAATCCGGCTTACAGGCCTGTAGTTTTTTTGCGTCTGACACCGCGTCTGACACCGCGTCTGACACCTTAATATTTACCAGCCACCCCACTTTACATCATTCGCAAGTTTGAAGGAAGACAATTAAATCCAGCAGCGGGTGTCTGACGCTTTAAAACCAGCCACCCCACTTTACATCATTCGCAAGTTTGAAGGAAGACAATTAAATCCA
>DAORJS010000305.1:0-3685 GCA_035439185.1 Chitinophagaceae bacterium | reverse complement strand
TACCGGTAGTGGATTCTATGATTTATTTTTCGACCAATCGGAAAAGATGACCGGGCATATGCATCGCTCAATGATGGCTTCGGATTGGGGATATAACGCTGATCGTGGAATAGATGAGAAAGAATTTTCCGGTATTCTCTCGGATTGTATTTCCAGAATTCCGCCAAAAATTTCGGGTATCTTTCTTTCAAAGTATTTTGAAGAAAAAAAAGCGGAAGAAATTTGTAATGAATTTAACATTACTTCGTCTAATTATTGGGTGATTATACACCGGGCAAAATTATTATTAAGGCAATGCCTTGAAAAGAACTGGTTCCTCAGATAGTATAACTGATGATTTTAAAAAAGATCATACATAATTGTAAAGCTGCTCAGGAATCGGGTATCCGTTTGCAGGCCGGGTCTAAAATTGGTATAAAAGCCTGGCTGGCAATGCAGATTCACCTGATTACCTGTAAATGCTGCCGTATGTTTTTACGTCAGTCGAAATTGATTGATAAAGCCATTGAAAAGCATAAGGATAACCTGGCACAACCTTCCCGCCACAAGTTTACTGAGGCAGAAAAGAATTTGATCAAACAACGCCTCGGCGACCGCTGATTCAAAACCGGATCCTCTCTTAAAAAAGCAGGGAAATTAGCCGTTACAATCAGTTCCCTCGCCTGAAATACGGGTGACTATCCCCCTATTTAAAAAAAACTGGCCGTTACTTGTAAGGAATTACCTGCTGCCGCGACTGTATATCAAAAAAGAATATGCAAAAAGGGAAATGGGCAATATGGGCAATTCGGATTGTTCCGGCCATCATCATGCTTCAGACACTTTTTTTTAAATTCTCCGCACACCCCGACTCGGTAAAGCTTTTTACCATTTTAGGTATGGAACCCTGGGGGAGAATCGGAACCGGAATTGCTGAGCTTATCGCTTCTGTTTTAATACTGATACCCCGTACCAGTTTACCCGGTGCATTACTCGGTTCAGGCCTCATGTCAGGCGCCATATTTTTTCACCTCAGCAACAGTAAGGTCGGAATCAATTTTAACGGAGACCCGGGATTGTTTATTTATGCCATGGTTTGTTTGCTTTGCTGTCTCACGCTTGTATTTATCCATCGCCGTCAAATCCCGGATCTCTTAAAGTTGAAATTCTGAGCCATGGATATAATTTACTGTTTTCAGGATCTGAAAACACAATTAATTCAGGCACTGTCAACGATTTCAAAAGAGCAGTTTGCAACGCCTGTTCCCGTTTTACAACAGTCAAGCATCGGAAAGCATCTGAGGCATAGTATTGAAATGTTTCAGGAATTAATAACAGGCTATAACAATGGATTGGTTCATTATGCCGGCCGGAAAAGAGATCTGTTACTGGAAACAGATCTGGATTTTGCAATATCCGTTTTGGAAGATCTTGCCATACAATTGCCACAACCGGATAAAATGCTGTTATTAACGGATGAATATGCGCTGATCAGCGATCGGGCAAAAACAGTTGAAACCAGTTACTATCGGGAATTGATTTACAACTTTGATCATACGGTACACCATATGGCATTGATGAGAATAGCCCTGGAGTATCATTTTCAGAAAACAGTTGCTTCATCATTTGGCGTAGCTGTCTCCACCCTTCAATATCAGCAAACATGTGTACGGTAAGCATTGTGCCCCTTAAAGGGATGGTGGCATGCACATTCAACCGGGATGAACAATCAGCCAGAAATGCCAATGAATTGCTGGTTAGAAAAAAGGTGGGCGATAAATGGGTTGTCTTTTCCAGAGAAGCCATCCGGGGCGGCACCTGGTTTTGTGCTGACGATAAGGGGAATATCTGTATGCTTTTTAACGGAGCATTTACCAATCATCAGCGTACGGAAACAAACTATAAAAGCAGAGGTCTTGTGTTACTGGAGATCATCTCTGCCAGGGACCCTTTGATATTCTTTAGAGAAAGCGGATTTCAAAGGGTTGAGCCTTTTTCTGTCATCTTCCTCAGTAAAGTTGGACTGATGCGGCTGACCTGGGATGGAAAACAAAAGCATCTCAAAGTACTGGAAAGGCAAGCGCCATATATCTTTTCCTCCGCCACACTATATTCTGACACGGTTATCAGGGAAAGGGAAAACTGGTTTATTGATTTTCTGGAAACAAACGACCAATTACCTGCGCCTGAAAAAATATTTGAATTTCACACAGGATATCAGAAAGCGGATATCGAAAACGGACTAATCATAAAAAGACCAAATGGAATATCCACCCTGAGTATTTCTCAGGCAGTCTTATATGCGGATAAGACAGCGTTCCTCCATCAGGATCTTATTTCGGGAAAATTGATTCAAACTGAAATCTTTCACACTTGACATTTTACCGGATTAAGCATTTTATTAACCGCATCTGGCAGTGGGAATTCTGGCCGCAATGGTTGCTGTATATGCCGGTATTTCCTGTTTACCTGTATTATGCATGCAAGGCCCGCACGCCATTTTTTGTGGTAGCTACTAATCCCGGAATTGAAAATGGCGGATATCTTCTGGAATCAAAATATGATATCCACTTACGGCTGCCAGCTGCATATACTCCAAAAACAGCCAAAATTAATCCGGATATCACTGATACAGAATTGGAAGCGATATACAGGGATCAGGAGTTTCGGGTTCCATTTTATTGTAAGCCCGATGTGGGGGGGAAGGGGTTGGGAGTCAGAAAAATCAGTTCAATGGAGGAGCTATTGGACTATCATCGGAGGGCTCCTCATGCCTATCTGCTGCAGGAAGAGATTCCATATAAAAATGAAATCGGGGTGTTTTACTGTAAACTCCCTGGTGCGGATAAAGGTATCATTACCGGTATTGTTGGAAAGGAGTTTATGATGCTGAGAGGAGACGGAACAAGCACTGTAAAACAACTTATTCAGGTCAATACCAGATATTATCTGCAGCGGCATACTTTGTTCAGAGCGTATCAAAGTATGCTGTCTTATATACCTCATAAAGGGGAGAAAATCATGCTCTCTGCCATTGGCAATCATGCCAGAGGTTGCCTGTTTACTGATATTACATCTTTAAACCAGCCTTCCCTTCATTCACTGATAGATAATATTTCCGCTGATTTCAATGGCTTTTATTTTGGCAGGTATGATATCAAATACAATGAATGGGAAGAACTATGCAGCGGTGAACATTTCATGATCGTTGAACTGAATGGTGGCGGGAGTGAGCCTACCCATCTGTATGATCCCGGGAAAAGTATATGGAATGCCTGGAAAATTATCTTATTGCACTGGAGATGGATGTATAATATTGCAAATACCCATCACAAACAAGGAGTACCTTATCTGGGTCTACGGAAAGGCATTGCTTTAAACAGGAAAGCCCGAAGGTTGGCCAGGTTATGGAAGGAGTCGGGTCTTTGAAAGTCTCAAACTTTGCAATTGATCCTTAATTGTCAATGGTGAAAACGGCTGGTGTATTATTTAAAACACAGCATTATATTGAACTTTTTTTCACTTGCCGGACTGTAGTTTTTATCATTCCCGTTTGTCCCTTTTCCCATTTTATTTTCATGCGTTCTGTTTATCTTGCCCGACGTTTCTGGCAATGAAAAAACTGCTCCTGTTTACTCTGCTCCTCTCCGGCACCTGCTTCGCACAGGATGCATCGGTATTTAAACCAGATGCCATTAAAAAAGAA
>DAORJS010000304.1:2025-3691 GCA_035439185.1 Chitinophagaceae bacterium | reverse complement strand
TTCCCCATCATTTTCCGGTATGGCCGTAGCTGTATCAGTTCCAATGACTGCCTTCACAATCGGATCGGCCGCCGGGGGCAATACCCTGCCTTCGATTCTTCCTGATTTACTCCTGCTGAATAAACGGATATGTGAACGGAGGCGATAACCGTTTCCGTTTCCGGAACCACTGTTATCCACCTGAATGGAATTACCTGCATCAAAATCAATCCATAACCGGACCAGTCCGTTACTGATATCATAATGCTCCGGTTCAATATTGACTTCCACTTCCCGGTCTTCATCTTTTACCCTTAATGGAAAAGATTGTCCATTCAGTACCGCTGTGTTTCTTGAACCCAGAGTTAGTCTTAATTTTTTAATCCTGGCACTGGGTAGGTTTCCGGTACCAAATAAAGTATCCAATCCGTTCCGGAAACGAAGAATATTATAAATTCCCGGTCTTATTACCAGGTTTACCCAACCATCATTTGGCAAAGTATCGTCTTCCAGTTTTAGATCCAATCTCTGGAGATCAATGAAAACACTGTCAAATACGGGAGTCTGGTGGTCTGTCAGATAAATTTTTACAGCATGCGGGCTATTCAACTGCTGGCTGTTATTATTTTCTTTCTGACAGGAGTTCAAAACAATCTGGATGGCGAGAGCGAAAAATAAGGTAGCCAGGATTCTGGTTTTCATAACGCTGATTTTTATTGACATAATTGCTTAACAGGAATGAGTCAACGCCGGGTTATACGTTGTAACCCCAAAAAAATCCCGGTCTGGATCAAACCGGACCGGGATGGGGACCATCAACCTTAAGCAAGCATTATCTCCATTTCAGCAATTTCACTTTCCGGATCAGCCGGTTAGTAACCTTGCTGTTATAAGTATGTTCGGGGTCGTCTTTTATTTTTTGCAATAATGGAAGGGCGAAGTCAAAATCCTTGTTCCTTATATATCCAAGGGCCAGGTAGTATTCTGCATCATCATTAAAAACCGGTTTTGAACTGAGCCTGTTACTTTCCAGTTGTTCTTTGAAAAGGCGAATGGCGAGGGGATCATTTTTCTTTTCCAGCGCTGCCACGGCGGTCAGGAACCGGTCGCGGTTTCCATTACCAGCGCCTTCCCTGTAAAGTTTCAGCACTTCATCATACAGCTTACCCTCAAATGCCTTTTCAATAGCGGTACTTCCATTACCATCTCCACTCCTCATATTACTTAATTCATAGCTGTGGTAACCTGAAGCAAATACTTTGTCAGGGGAGAGACTGAAAAAACTATACGCCAGCCAGGAGCCTACCAGCAGGATTACAGCAGCTGCGGCAGCCATACTGTAGCGCAGTATTTTTCTACCCCGGCTGATTGGGATAACAGGAGTGGCCAGTTCCAGCATCATCTCCTGATGAATGCCGGCCACTTTTTGCTGTAGTCCGAAATATTTAACGGCAGATCTGGTTTGTTGAAGGCGGTTCAGTTCCTCCTGTAATCCGGGGTCGGCTTCCAGCTGTTTTTCAAAATCGGCTTTATCCTGACCGGTTAGTTCTCCGTCCAGATACATGACCAGATTTTCAGACATACCTTGTGTAGAATTATCCATGTAATAAGTTTTTCAGTGACTCTTTCAAAGCCGGTTTTTCATGCAGCATTTGTTCGAGTTGTTTCAGGCATTTGTATTTTTTAT
>DAORJS010000304.1:0-1925 GCA_035439185.1 Chitinophagaceae bacterium | reverse complement strand
GCCGGTTTTTCATGCAGCATTTGTTCGAGTTGTTTCAGGCATTTGTATTTTTTATTCCGAACCACCTGCTCATTCTCATAATCGGTGGCTTCTACTATTTCCCGCATCGACAGGTTTTCATAATAAAACAGGGTCAGTATCTTTTTGCAGGTATCACCCAGCGCTGCCACCAGGGCGGTAATAGCTGCTTTTTCTTCCCGGTCAGCGATCAGGTGACTGGTATCCATTTCCACTCTATCCTGCCCCCGTTCATATTTTTCTTCCCTGGCCATTGCCCTGCCCCTTCTTTTCAGTTCATTCAGCCAGGTATGCCGGTTCATCGAATACAGGAAGGTTTTGATACTCGATTCGCCTCTGAACCTTCCTTTTTGTACCAGATCGATAAAACTGACGACCACTTCCTGAAAAATATCCTCTGCATCCTGTCTGCTACCGCTGTTATTCATTACATACCAGCTCAGGCTATCAAAATAGCTCCTGTAAAGGGTTCGGATCAGGTCCTCCATCCCTTTCCCGGTTTTCAGACCGGAGATAATTTCCTCATCCGGAAAATTCCTGACCACTTCCATTCGAATTCCTTTATTTGTATCCAAAGAATCTAATTTTGTAACCAAACTAAGACGTTTTAATGAGATTTTCTGTGCTTAAAGTCCCCCTACATGAACTATTTCGAACTTTTTGAGATTCCGGTACAATTACAGGTCGATAAATCAGTGTTACCTCGTAAATACTTCGAACTCAGCAGAAGATACCACCCGGATTTCTTTGTCAATGGAACCGGGGAAGAACAGGCCCTGGCGCTGGAGCGGTCAGCCCTGCTGAACAAGGCATTTCAGACTTTTCAACAAACCGATGAGACCATCCGGTATGTATTAACCCTGAAAGGATTGCTTGAAGACGAAGAAAAATATGCCCTGCCTCCGGAATTCCTGATGGAAGTGATGGAGATCAATGAGTCTATGATGGATGATGAGGGTGAAAATGCCGGCTTAACAGGCGCTATTGCACGTCTCGAGTCAGAAATATATACCCCGGTAAAAGCCATTATTGAGCAATATCAGGATGAAACAGCTACTGAGGCTGATCTGCTGGCCGTAAAAGAATATTATTTCAAGAAAAAATATATTGACCGTATATGGAAGCAATATAATAGCACCCGGGGATGATATAAATTTCAGATTTTACCCATTCCCGTTTACATTTGCAGCCTGCTGCCCAGATGGCGGAATTGGTAGACGCGTCAGACTCAAAATCTGGTGTCCGCAAGGATGTGCAGGTTCGATTCCTGTTCTGGGCACAAATACGACCGGTACACAAAATGTACCGGTTTTTATTTGATGTCACTCCTCCTTGAGTCCCTTATCAGTTCCAAAAAGTAATCCGGTATCTACCTATCAATGCTGAAAACAAATTCCATCGTCCATACAAAAAACAAGTATATGTTGCCACGAATTCACGAAAAAATTATTTCGAATACTTAATTAGTGAATTAGTGGCTGAATTATTTGTGGCAAGAATTTCTCTTTTTTCAAAAACCAAATCATAAAAAAACAAAGAAATAGGTTGCCACGAATTCACGAAAAAATCATTTGGCAATTTAATTAGTGAATTAGTGGCTAATAATATTTGTGACAAGAATCTCTCTTCTTTCAAAAACCAAATCAAAAAATAAATAATTTGCCACGAATTCACGAAAAAGTTATTACGAATACACAATTAGTGAATTAGTGGCTAAAAAAATTTCGGAGCTGCTATTTTTCAATTTACAGCCCCGGATCAATTTATCTAGCCTGCATTCCTCAACGAATAAACCCTGGTAATTCATCAAAATAGGCAGCTTCCTTTTTATCAAACACACAATCCTTGATCGCAAATACAAAGGATTTAAATGCAGTATATATTTCCCTGTTAAAATTAAGAAGGGT
>DAORJS010000303.1:0-3691 GCA_035439185.1 Chitinophagaceae bacterium | reverse complement strand
AGCAGAAGGCTCTACATGGATGGTGTCTCCGCTTAATACTGAAGCACTGGACACAGCAGCAGTCAAAGAGCTGAAGTCTGCCACAATACCGGCATTATTGTTCACCCTCCAGATTTTAGCCTGGGCATTTGTGGTTGCCAGTACAACCATTGAGATAAAAAGAAGCTTTTTCATGTTTTTAAATTTTTCGATTAAGGACTCAAAACTATTTTCCGGACAAGCTTTGCCCAATCCCTTAAAAGCAGTTATTTTAAGGCAGAAGAATACCTGAATCCCGGTAGAAATTATCCGGACAAGAATCATTTTATTGCAAGAAAATATGTCCTACCGCATCATTCCCGTATGGCTCTTATTGCTGTTCCTGCAAACAGCTCGCGCTCAGCAGTCCGGTTTTCCAAAAGACAGTCTGCTTGGGATCGCGCTTAAAGCCAGACCCGATACGAATTCCCTCAATGCCTTTATGGAAATCACCCGTCATTTTTATAATACAGCAGAATATGATTCCTCGTTGAAATACACTTTACTGGCGATTCCCCCCGCTCGAAAAGTGAACAATCCCAAAAAACTGGGAAGGATTATTTACAATGCAGGCATGGCTTATAACAGCCTGACCCGCTACGACAGTGCCCGCTATTATTTTGATGAAGGAGAAAAAATTGCTATCCAAAATAAAGACACGGCCCTGCAGTTATACACCATCAATGGCAATGCCCTGCTTTTTAATTATCTCTCGGATTTTGCCACCGCTGCGGAATACCTGACCCGTGCAGCCCGGCTGATTGAAGGTTCCACCAATCCGCAGTTCACTGTTTTTTTACCACAGACCTACGGCAACCTCGGACATAACCTGATTGCTGAGAATCAGATTGAAAAAGGAATCGCCTATGAGAAAAAAGCATTAGCATTAAAAAACTACCCCGATGAATCCCGGTACCGGGTGATGATCCACCTGGATATTGCGGATGCCTATCTTAAACTGAAAGACATGGAGAAGGCCCGATTGCATCTCGATTCGGCCACCCTGATCAATATGCCATTAAAAAATATCCATGTCACCGGTTTGATATATAATACAAAGGGCGCTTTTTACAATGCAACCGGTGATATTGCAGCATCTGTATCGGCCTATGAAGCCGCTTACCGGATTGCTGATAGCACCCAAAATTTCTATTTCAAATCAGAAGTGGGAGAAAACCTGGCCCGGCAATACCTGGCCCTTCAACAAAAGGATAAAGCAGCATTGATTGCAAAAGAAAGTAACCGGATCGCACTGGAATTAAAAAACCATAAAGTAGCTTCCGGTACCTATGGCATCCTGAAAGAAATAGCTTACCAGCGGAATGATTTCCGGGAAGCCATGCGCTTTGCAGAACTGAACAAGCAATATGCCGACAGTGCCAGTAATCAGGAAACACAAAAATCAATCCTCAATCTGGAAGCCCGTTATCAGCTGGAAAAAAAAGAGACAGAAATTGCCAAACTGAATCTGAAAAATATCAGCAATGAGATCCAACTCGTCAAAAGAAACCGCTGGCTGCTGATTGGTGGCATCAGCGGTGCTGCATTGCTGCTGATCCTGCTTGCCCTGTACCGCAATACCAAACAAAAACAGATCATTGCGGAAAAGGATAAAAAAATCCAGCAGGAAGAAATCAGATTCCTCGAAAGACAGCAACAGGTGGTATCCCTGCAGTCCATGATCAACGGACAGGAAACTGAAAGAACACGGATTGCCAAAGACCTGCACGACGGACTGGGTGGTTTATTCTCCACCATCAAAATGCACTTCAGCACCCTGCAACATGAAGAAAGCACTTTGAAAACCAATCCGCTCTTTACCAAGAGTTATGAAATGGTCAATACCGCTTCTGAAGAAGTGAGAAGGATTGCGCATAATATGATGCCGGAAGTACTGATTAAAATCGGACTGGTACAGGCCACCCAGGAATTGTGTAACAGTATCAGTGCCGGGAAACTGCTGCAGGTATCCCTCCAAACCTATGGAATGAATCAGCGGCTGAATCCTTCTACGGAAGTGATGCTCTTCCGCATCATTCAGGAATTACTGAACAATATTATCAAACATGCACAGGCGACGGAAGCCCTGATTCAGTTTAACCTGGAGCAGAACAGATTGAGTGTGGTGGTGGAAGACAATGGCAAAGGATTCAACCTGGCCGATCAGGGAAATGGTAAACATGCCGGTCTCAGTTCCGTAGAAAGCAGGGTGCATTACCTGAACGGAAAATTATCCATTGATTCGCAGAAAGAAATCGGCACCACAATAATGATGGACTTTCTCATCAATTCCTGACCAATTAAAAGATGCGTAGTATTTTAGTCCCTGTAACTGATGACCCATGCTTTCAATGATCATTATCGATGACCACCCCCTGGTGGGAGAAGGCGTCAGCCGGATGCTGGTGAATCTGGATTATATCCGGGTAAACGGTATATGCAAATCCGCCGCAGAAGCACTGACTTATCTGGAGCAACAACCGGCAGATATTATTTTACTGGATATCAGTTTACCGGATATGGACGGGCTGGAATTATGCAAACTGATCCGCAAGCAAAACAAGGATGTGAAGATCATCGGACTCACTTCCACCAATGAAGCCGGCATCATCACCCAATTGCTGGCAAATGGTGGCAATGGTTACCTGCTGAAAAATATGGAAAGAGATGAACTGATCCTTGCCATTGATGAAGTCATGAATGGAAAAATATTCCTCAGTCAGGCCGCTAATCAGAAAATACTGGAGCAGTTTCATTCCCTGAAAGATGCGATGAACAGTGTGCCGGTACTGACCCGGAGAGAAAAAGAAATCCTGCAACTGCTTTATGAAGGATTAACCGGTCCGCAGATCGCTGAAAAATTATTTCTGAGTAATTACACGATCGAAACCCACCGGAAAAACCTGATGCAGAAAATGAATGCAAATAATACCCAGCAGTTACTCAAACTGGCCAAGGATTACCGCCTCATCTGATCAGCTATTCAACAGCAGGGCGGCTGCCACAATGCCCGCAGTTTCTGTCCTTAAACGGGTTGCACCCAGACTTACCGGTTGAAAACCTTGCTTAATTGCTAAAGCGATTTCTTCCGGGGTAAAATCACCTTCAGGTCCGATGCAAATGAGAAAATGTGGGGATGTGGGAATGTGTAAATGCTGTAATCCTTTTTTATCTCCTTCCTCGCAATGAGCAATCAGCTTGATGCCATTTTCACTCCCGATAGCTATCGGGATCCACATTTCCATATTTTCATATTTCCTGGGCTCGTGTAAAACAGGCAACCAAACCTGCTGGCTTTGCAGCATGGCACTGATGCAGATGGCATTCAGGCGATCGTAACGGAATTTTTCCTTTTCGGTGCGGGCACAAATAAGAGGAATGATTTCACTGACACCGATTTCGGTGGCCTTCTCCAAAAACCATTCAAAACGACTCGGGTTTTTAACAAGAGAAATGGCGATACTGACTTTTTTTTCCGGTGCCGGCTGTATGCTGGTGGAAATCACTTTTACTGCGCAATATTTTTTTCCGGTAGCGGATATCTCACATCTTAATAAAATTCCTTTGCCGTTAGTGAGATGCAGCTGGTCACCTTCCTTCATCCGCAATACCTGTACGATATGGCGGCTGGTTTCCTCCTCCAGTTCAATGACTGCTTGCTCATTATAGTTGG
>DAORJS010000302.1:0-3699 GCA_035439185.1 Chitinophagaceae bacterium | reverse complement strand
AACACCATTTCTATGCAAAGAATATTGCTTTCCATTTTGAGCATGTTTTTACTGGTTTTGTCACTATCGGCACAGCGTACCGACAGCACCCGGAGAATTCCCGGAGCACCCGGCGGAGGTAACGGTAGCGGTCCCAAACCCTATCGTGAAGTAATCACATCAAAAGCTGTTTCTGACCCTGGTTTGTTCACCGTACATAAAATGGACGATAAATACTTTGTTGAAATTCCCGACTCAATTATCGGAAGGGAACTACTGGTCGTCAACCGCATTTCAAAAGCTTCTGCCGGCATGCGCAGCCAGGGTAGTTTTTTTGGGTATGGTGGTGACCAGATCGGTCAGAATGTAATCCGCTTTGAACGTGGACCCAATAACAAAGTTTTTCTCCGGAGTATTTCTTTTGCAGAGTATGCCAAAGACTCCAGTTCGCCGATGTTCACGGCAGTTACGAATTCAAATGTACAGCAGATTGCTGCAGCATTCGATCTGAAATCACTGGGTAAGGATTCCAGTGGTGTGGTGATTGACATGACAGAATATTTCAACGGAGATAATGATATCCTGTTTTTCGGACCCGGTGCCAAAAGCGCCCTCCGGTTAGGAGGATTACAACCTGATAAGTCCTATATCAATAGTGTCCGTTCTTTTCCTATTAATTTGGAATTAAAAACGGTAAAAACCTATAGCCGTGCCGTGGCAATGGGAACAGCCACTACGGGTGGGGCCGCTCCAACAGGAAACATGACCATGGAACTCAACAGTTCAATTGTTCTGCTTCCCAAAGTCCCGATGCAGGCCCGTCTGTACGACCCGAGAGTAGGTTATTTCAGTGTGGGCTATAATGATTTTGATGCGAATCCACAGGGGGTTAAGCAGATCAGTATGGTAAAGCGCTGGAGACTGGAACCCAAGGCCGGCGATTGGGAAAAGTACATGCGTGGTGAACTGGTGGAACCACAAAAACCCATCATTTTTTATATTGATCCGGCTACTCCTAAAAAATGGGTTCCTTATCTGATACAGGGAGTAAACGATTGGCAGGTTTGTTTTGAGAAAGCCGGATTCAAAAATGCCATCATGGCCAAAATGGCTCCTACCTGGGATGAAGACAGTACCTGGAGTCTCGATGATGCCAGGAATTCCGCGATCGTTTATAAACCTTCTGATATTCCCAATGCCAGCGGTCCGAGTATTTCCGACCCACGCAGCGGTGAAATCATGGAAAGCCATATCAACTGGTATCATAATGTGATGGCACTGGTGCGCGACTGGTATTTTGTACAATGTGCACCTGTAGATGCCAGAGCCCGTAAACTGATCTTTGATGATGAACTCATGGGCCGCCTGATCCGGTTTGTTTCCTCTCATGAAGTAGGACATACCCTCGGTTTGCGTCATAATTTTGGATCGAGTTCAGCGGTACCGGTTGAAAACCTCCGGAACAAAGCCTGGCTCGAAGCTAATGGCCACACACCTTCAATCATGGATTATGCCCGCTTTAATTATGTGGCACAGCCAGAGGATAATATTACCGGAGAAGGGTTAATGGCCCGGATCGGGGATTATGATAAATGGGCCATTGAGTGGGGGTATAAGTTATTCCCCCAATACACTTCTCCTGAAGCTGAAAAAGGGCACCTGAACAGATGGGTAATTGACAAATTAAAAGATAAAAGACTTTGGTTCGGATCCGAATCAAATCCCGATGATCCCCGCAGTCAGAATGAACAAATCGGAGATGATCCGATGAAAGCAGGTGTTTATGGGATCAAAAATCTCCAGCGTATTATTCCTAATTTGATTGAGTGGACCCGTTCTCCGAACGAAGATTTCAGCAGCCTGAAAGATATGTATACAGCAGTAGCCGGTCAGTTCCGTTTGTACAATGGCCATGTGGCTAAATTCGTTGGCGGTATCATGGAAACCCCCAAAACACAGGAACAATCCGGTCCTGTTTATGAAATCGTACCTGAACAAAAACAAAGGGAAGCAGTTGATTTCCTCAACAAGCAACTATTTGCCACACCAACCTGGCTGATCAATCAGGAAATATTTGATAAAACAGGGGAGAGTGGTACCAGGGTCATCGGCCTTTTACAGGATAATGCGCTGAGCAGACTGATCAGCAGCCGCACATTGGGCAAACTTTTGGATGCAGAAGCTGTGAATGGTAACAATGCTTACCAGGTAACAGAATTACTGGCTGATCTTAAAAAAGGAATCTGGTCTGAACTCGCAGCCCGTAAACCGGTTGATATTTACCGTCGCAACCTCCAAAAGTCTTACGTTACGACCCTCATTGGTCTGATTACCCCTTCAACCACTCCCGTAACCAGCGGCAGTTTTACCATCAGCATCGCTGGAGGAGTTTCAGAGAAATCAGATGTCAAGAGTGTGGTGCTGGCCCATTTGGCATCTTTAAGGTCTGAGATTAATGCAGGGGCTTCTGTAATTGCTGACCCAATGACTAAATATCATTTACAGGATTTATCGAAAAGGATTGATAAAGCATTGAATCCAAAGGATTAAACGCTGTTGTTTCTTTTTTAAGTTCCAACAAAAGCGGGTTTTCAAAACCCGCTTTTTTCTTGTAAATAGGCTTGGCCTCTTTCGGCCAATTTGCTATCTTTGCACCCCGTTGAAAAATGGGACCCGCCAGGCGGGATTATTTCCTGAAGAGGTTCGATAAAGGTCCCCCGGTGGGGAATGCCTCAAAGGTGTACAATTAATACTGGGTAAAATGCCTAAAGTAAAAACGAATTCCAGTGCCAAAAAACGCTTTAAAGTAACGGCAACCGGAAAGATCATGCATCAGAAGAGTTTCAAGCGTCACATCCTGACAAAGAAATCCAAGAAAAGAAAACGTAACATGCGTAAGGACGGAACGGTGGCAAAATCACATCTTGATTTTGTAAAACGTTTACTGCGCCTCAGATAAATAACATACGCAATTCATCAATTTTTAACTTTAAACGCTTTATTATATGCCCCGTTCAGTCAACTCTGCTGCCAGTAAGGCCCGCAGAAAAAGAATCCTGAAACAAGCCAAAGGTTACTATGGCAAACGTAAAAATGTTTACACCGTTGCCAAAAACGTTGTAGAAAAAGGGATGACCTACATGTTTGTAGGCCGTAAACTTAAGAAAAGAGAATACCGCAGTCTGTGGATCGCCCGTATCAACGCAGCGGTTCGTGCTGAAGGAATGACCTATTCAACTTTTATCAATAGCCTGCAGAAAAAAGGAATTGAATTGGACCGTAAAGTACTGGCTGATCTGGCCATGAACAATCCGGAAACATTCAAAAGCCTGATTGACTCTGTGAAGTAAGTCAAAAAGCGAACTTATAAAAAAAGAGGCTGTCGTAAATGACCGCCTCTTTTTGTTTCTTGTATCTTTTGATTTGTCCTTTTGTCTCTTGTATCTTTTGATTTGTCTTTTTTTGTCTCTTGTATCTTCAGATTTGTTTTTTTTCTAATTACTGTCCGAAACTCTTTTTGATCTGCTCCTCTGCACATTTCTTCAGTACTGCATTAAACTCATCTGCCTTTTTTTGATCATCCTTTACTTTGTTCCAGGCTTCCACCTGTTTAACCGAACAATCCTTTTGAGCTTCTGCTCGTTTGGGGTCTGCCGGATCCATATCATTGGCTTTTTTGGAACATTCACATATTTCTTCTCCGATCTGGGTTCCGCTTTT
>DAORJS010000301.1:0-3700 GCA_035439185.1 Chitinophagaceae bacterium | reverse complement strand
GATTCAAAGAAAAAGGATTTTTACCGGAAGCTTTTATCAATTTGCTGGCCCTGCTGGGCTGGAATGATGGCACCGAAAAGGAAATTTTTTCAAAGGAAGAATTGATTGAAAAATTCTCGATGGACCGGGTGCATAGTGCCGGAGCCAAATTTGATTATGAGAAAGCCAGATGGTTCAATCATGAGTGGTTGAAGAAGACGGGAGCCGGGAGTCTGGAGCCGGGAGTCAGAACACTCCTTGAAGCAAACGGATTGAACAATATAGATCGTGCGAAACTGCAACAGGCGATTACATTGGTAAAGGATCGTTGTACCCTGATACCGGATTTTGTACAGCAGTTATCCTTCCTTTTTGCGGCCCCTGCGCAATGGGATATTGATGCCGTTAAACCAAAATGGAACGAGGCTAAAAAATTATTCTTTGCCGAACTGATCCGCAATTATGAGCTGGCAGCAACATGGGATGCGGTAACACTGGAAAATAATTTTAAAGAGATTGCTGCCGCCAATGATCTGAAACCGGGTGAACTGATGCTGCCTTTCCGGATCATGCTGGTAGGCGGAAAATTCGGCCCGGGTGTTTTTGATATAGCCAACCTGATTGGCAAGCAGGAAACCCTGGAAAGAATAGAAAAAGCATTAATCGCATTTGCTTAACTTCAATTTATGAACAGACCTATCCGTGTACTGGTAGCCAAGGTTGGTCTCGACGGCCACGACCGCGGGGCCAAGGTCATTGCTACCGCACTCAGGGATGCCGGTATGGAAGTGATCTATACCGGGCTCCGGCAAACCCCGGAAATGGTGGTGAATGCCGCCCTCCAGGAAGATGTGGATGCCATCGGTATCAGTATCCTTTCCGGTGCCCACAATACCGTATTCCCCAAAGTCATCGCCCTGATGAAGGAAAAAGGCTTGAACGATGTACTCCTTACCGGCGGTGGGATCATCCCGGATGAAGACATGCAATCCCTCCATGAACTGGGTGTTGGAAAATTATTTGCTCCCGGCACCTCAGTTTCGGCCATCAGTGATTATATTAGAGGATGGGTAAAGGAACACCGCAGTTTCTGATCACCCATCCCAACGATTGCTTCCATCCATTTACTGAATCATCATGCTGTAAATATTCTATTGCGTATGGAAGGCTCCTCCTTATTAAATGACTACAATATTCCACCCCGTGTATGGGATGAAATGTTCAGTGGTAAAGGTATTCGCCCGGCTTACCGGAATATGGTCGCCGCCATCCAGAACCTGTCTGCCGCAGAAATGACCCATAAAGATGAACTGGCCAAAAAACTTTTCATGAGCCAGGGTATCACATTTACCGTGTACAGCAGTGGCGAAGGCATTGAAAAGATCTTTCCCTTTGATATTATTCCCAGGATACTGGAAGCAGCCGAATGGAAACATATTGAAGCCGGGATCAAACAAAGACTGAAAGCACTGAATATTTTTCTGAAAGATATTTATACGCATCAGTTTATTATCCGGGATGGTATCATTCCGGCCAAGTTGATTTATTCCTGTCCCAATTTTGTCAGACAAATGGTCGGTGTGGATGTGCCTTATGATATTTACACCCATATCTCCGGTATCGACCTGATCCGCGATCACGATGGCACTTATTATGTGCTGGAAGATAACCTGCGGACTCCCTCCGGTGTTTCCTATATGCTCGAGAACCGCAGTATCACCTACCGGATTTTTCCGGATCTCTTACCCAAAAACAATGTGTGCTCGGTAAAAGATTATCCGGACTTGCTGCTGAAAAACCTGATGTCATTGGCAAGTCGTCAGAAAAGTGATCCTACTGTTGTATTACTCACACCCGGAATTTATAATTCAGCCTATTTCGAACATACCACCCTGGCCCGCTTAATGGGTATTGAACTGGTGGAAGGAAGTGACCTGGTCGTGGATAATCACAAAGTTTACATGAAGACCACCACGGGACTGAAACAGGTCGATGTAATCTATCGTAGAGTGGATGATGATTTTATTGACCCATTGGTGTTCCGGCCGGATAGCATGCTGGGTGTTCCCGGCATTTACGGTGCTTATCGTACCGGTCATGTAGCTATTGTTAATGCTATGGGGAACGGGGTGGCCGATGATAAGGCGGTTTATTCCTATGTTCCTGCGATGATCCGTTATTACCTGAATGAAGAACCCATTCTGAAAAATGTTCCTACCTATCAGCTCGCCGATCCCGGTCACCGGAAAATGGTTTTTGAGAATATGCCGAATATGGTGATCAAAAAAACAAATGAATCAGGTGGATACGGGATGTTAATTGGTAGTGCCGCTACAGAGAAGCAGATGGATGAATTCAAAATCGCAATTGAAGATGATCCCCGGAGTTTTATCGCCCAACCCATCATCAATCTTTCTTCTGCTCCCTGCTATATCAATGGCGTATTACAACCCAGGAGGGTGGACCTCAGGCCTTATGCATTATATGGACCGGAAGGAATTGATATCGTACCCGGCGGACTCACCCGTGTGGCATTGAAAGAAGGGTCATTGGTGGTCAACTCATCACAGGGCGGTGGCAGTAAGGATACCTGGGTGCTGGAGGATGAAGAAAGTCCTCGACCCGTCCCTAACCCCACCTCTAACCCCTAAAGGGGGAAAGGAATAAAAGTTGAAGTAAAATGAAAGACCATTTGATTAATAAAAACAGAAGTAGAATATGCTGAGTCGGGTTGCTGATAGTGTTTTCTGGATGGCCCGTTATATGGAACGGACCAATGGCATGCTGCGGATCCTGCGTACCAATTATATTTCATCACAGGATGAAGTAAAGGATTTCAGCTGGCAAACCCTGCTGCGCAATTACAGTGATGCCCCGGCAGCTGAAGTGGAAGCCATCGGAAATAATTCGGTGAAAGTATTGCATCACCTCCTGCTCGACCGGCACAACGGAGCATCTGTGATTAATAATATCACCCGTGCCCGGGAAAATGCAAGAGCTGTTCAGGATCATATCACCAAGGAAGTATGGCAATGTCTGAATGACTATTATCACCTCATCCGTTCCAAAGAAATAGATGAACAGGTATCCTCCGGGGATCCGGTAACCGCACTCGACAGCCTGATTCATCATGGTATGCTCTACCATGGCACGGTGGATATTACGATGGCCAGAGGAGAAGCTTTTAATTATCTCAACATTGGCAAATTTCTGGAGCGGGCCGTGCTTTCAGCCGATATGCTCAATATCAAACTAACTGAGCTTGATTATGATCTGCAGAGTCCGGTGGAAGTAACCGCCCTCCGTTATCTGTTATATTCCCTTTCCGGTTATGAACTTTATTTGAAAACACACCGCGGAAATTTCCAGACAGAATTTGTTCTGGAACAGGTGATCCATAACGAACACTTTCCACATTCCATTTCCTATTGTCTGAAACAGTTGTTCCGTTATTTCGAGAGACTGGAAACAGAAAGCCTCCCGGAAAGCTATAAACAACTGGAATTCCTGATCGGCAAAACCATGAACAATGTGAAGTACAGTTCACTCAAAACATCAGACAGTGAAGGACTGAAAAATTTTTTAAGGCAGATCAGACAGGAACTCCTGAGTATTGCCGCTGCTTTTAACCAATATTATTTTGGCAATTCCTGAATTGCTGCAATTTTACAATCATGCCGAAGTACCGTATCAAACATATCACCCGCTACTCTTACCCTTC
>DAORJS010000300.1:0-3710 GCA_035439185.1 Chitinophagaceae bacterium | reverse complement strand
GATGCGTCGGAAGTAGCAGCGGTAGCAGCATTCCTGGCCACGCCTGCCGCCTCTTATGTGAACGGAACCAGTATCCCGGTTGACGGAGGCCGTACCGGAAGTATTTAAACCAATACGATAATATTCAATGATCATTTATTAATGAAACCGGAGATCCCTTACCACCTGGAGAATTATATCGGCGGAAACCTGATTGGCCCTTTGTCAGGTAATTTCATTGATAATGTGAATCCTGCTACAGGAATGGTGGTATCCCAGATTCCGGATAGTAATACAAAGGATGTGAATGCAGCCGTAGTAGCTGCGAAAAAGGCATTTCCGGTATGGAGTACAACAACTGTTGAGGAAAGATTCAGGATATTGAACCGGATTGCTGAGGGAATTGAATTGAACCTGGAAAAACTGGCACTGGCAGAATCAGATGATAATGGAAAACCTCTTTGGTTAAGCCGAACCGTTGATATTCCGAGGGCGGCAGCTAATTTTCGTTTTTTTGCCACAGGTATCATGCATTTTGCTTCTGAGAGTCATGTGATGGAAGATAAGGCGGTGAATTACACTTTAAGGCAGCCCATCGGTATTGTGGGTTGTATTTCTCCCTGGAACCTGCCGCTCTATTTATTTACCTGGAAAATAGCTCCTGCCCTGGCAGCCGGAAACTGTGTACTGGCCAAACCCAGTGAAGTGACTCCTGTTACCGCTTATCTCTTATCCAAAATTTGTATGGATGCAGGATTGCCCCCCGGTGTATTGAATATCATTCACGGTACCGGTCACAGTGCAGGGGAACATATCGTGACTCATCCGGATGTGAAAGCCATTTCATTTACCGGAAGCACAAGAGCTGGTGCAAGGATCGCTTCACTGGCCGCACCCAAATTCAAAAAACTATCACTGGAACTGGGTGGAAAGAATCCTGCGATCATCTTTGCTGATTGTGATTGGGAAAAAATGCTCAGGGATACCATCCGCTCTTCTTTCAGTAACCAGGGAGAAATTTGTTTATGTGGCAGCCGTATTTTAGTAGAAGCATCTGTTTATGAAAAGTTCAAAACTGACTTTGTAGAACGGACCCGTCAACTGAAAGTGGGGGATCCTTTGGCAGAGGATTCGAAGCAGGGCGCGATTGTAAGTAAAATGCATTTTGATAAAATCCTTCGCTGTATTGATACGGCCAAACAGGAGGGTGGAAAAATACTTTGCGGGGGCCATCCGGTCACAGTAGAAGGCCGTTGTGCCGATGGCTATTTTATAGCTCCTGCTGTGATTGAGGGATTAGGCCCTGAATGCCAGACTAACCAGGAAGAAATTTTTGGTCCCGTTGTAACCCTTCAATCATTTAATTCTGAAGAAGAGGCGTTGCAATTAGCCAATGCCAGCAGTTATGGATTGGCCGCCACTATCTGGACCCGGGATATTTCCAGGGCAAATCGCCTTGCTGCCCGATTGGAATCCGGGATCATCTGGATCAATTGCTGGTTGCTGCGTGATTTACGAACGCCATTTGGTGGCATGAAGAACAGTGGGGTAGGAAGGGAAGGTGGTTGGGAGGCCTTGAGGTTTTTTACGGAGGCGAAGAATGTTTGTGTGGAGTTGTAGTTTTGCCACTAAGACTCAAAGACACAAAGAAAGTAGTTGTTATGACGGGTAAAGAGAGGATTGAAAGGGAAGAGTATCTGGCCAAGGAGATTGTGGATTGTGCCTACAAAGTCCATACGCAGTTAGGCCCTGGTTTACTGGAAAAGGTTTATGAAGCTTGTTTTTGTCATGAACTGGCAAAAAAGGGTAATCCATTTCAAAGGCAAATTTCAATTCCAATTGTATATGATGAATTGATTTTCGATGAAGGCCTGAGACTGGATGTGCTCGTAGATGATCTGGTAATATGTGAATTGAAAGCAAAAGATGAACTCAATCCGGTTTGGAAAGCTCAAATCATCAGTCATCTGAAAATAACTAACAAAAGCCTTGGATTTCTTATCAACTTTAATGGTGCTTTAATTAAGAACGGAATAAACAGGTTCCGGAATTAAACTTTGTGCCTTCGTGGCTTTGTGGCAAAAATCAATTTATGAGTAAAGAAATTATTCATACCCCCAACGCCTCCACCCCCCTCGGTGCCTATCCGCATGCCCGCCGGGTGGGGAACCTGCTTTTCCTCTCGGGAATCGGACCCAGGAATCCAAAAGATAATTCCATACCCGGACTGGAACTGGATGCGGCAGGCAATATTCTGAAGTATGATATTGAAGCAGAATGTCATTCCGTTTTTGCCAATGTAAAAGCCGTGCTGGAAGCCAGTGGCAGCAGTTGGGATAAAATAGTGGATGTAACCGTTTTTCTGACCAACATGAAAAAGGATTTCCCCTTGTATAATAAAATTTATGCGGAGTATTTTATATCAGTGCAGGCCTGCCGCACCACTGTGGAAGTGAAAAGCCTGCCCACGCCGATTGCCATTGAATTAAAAGTAATTGCCACCATTGACTGAGGCATATAAAAATTGACCATGAATTTTCAACACTCACTCACCTATGCCAGAGAGCTGGATGCAAAGGATGAACTCAGCCATTTCAGGGATCAGTTTTATATTCCACTCGTTCATGGAAAGGAAGCCATCTATTTCACAGGTAATTCACTCGGACTTCAGCCAAAGACCACACAGGATTATATATTAAATGAACTGGAAGACTGGGCCAGTTTTGGTGTGGAAGGTCATTTTCATGCCCGCAAACCCTGGATGCCCTATCATGAAATATTTCCCCGGTTGCTGTCGCCGATTGTTGGGGCTAAAGAAAATGAAATCGTGGTGATGAATCAGTTGACAGTGAACCTGCATTTACTGATGGTCAGTTTTTACCGGCCCACCCGTCAGCGGTATAAAATCATCTGCGAAGCCAAGGCCTTTCCTTCAGATCAGTATGCATTTGAATCACAGGCAAGATATCATGGATTGAATCCGGAAGATGCGGTAATAGAAGTCAGTCCGAGAGCAGGGGAGCACCGGATACGTCAGGAAGATATTTTATCGGCCATTCAGCAGCATGGCAATACAGTAGCTCTCGTGCTTTTCGGAGGGGTTAATTATTATACCGGGCAGCTTTTTGATATCAAAGCCATTACCGAAGCGGCCCATAAAGCCGGGGCTTATGCAGGATTTGATCTGGCTCATGCCGCCGGGAATGTGGAATTGAAATTACATGACTGGCAGGTGGATTTTGCCTGCTGGTGTTCTTATAAATACCTGAACAGCGGACCCGGAGGAGTGGCCGGTGTTTATATTCATGAAAAGCATGTCGCGGATCCCTCCATACCGCGATTTGCAGGCTGGTGGGGATATAAAAAGGAAACCAGGTTCAAAATGGAAAAAGGGTTTCAGCCAATACCCACTGCAGAAGGCTGGCAACTGAGTAATGCGCCGGTATTAAGTATGGCTGCTCATCAGGCATCGCTCGATATATTTGCCAAAGCGGGGATGGATCGCCTCCATCAGAAAAGAAAGAAACTGGCAGGGTTCCTGCATGATATCATCAAAGAAATAAATCAACAGCAAGAGGAACAGATCATCGAAGTCATCACTCCGGAAGTCGAAACGGAAAGAGGCTGTCAGGTTTCCATGTTGATGTTAAAAAACGGAAGAGCAGTTTTTGAATCGCTCACGCAGCAGGGGGTGATATCGGATTGGAGAGAACCCAATGTAATCCGGGTGG
>DAORJS010000299.1:0-3719 GCA_035439185.1 Chitinophagaceae bacterium | reverse complement strand
GTATCGTTATAGCCACGTTCGCTTTTCAGGGAGCCGGGTTCAAAACTGGGTTTTTCCAGTGGCTGTTGTACAGCATGTACCAGACGAATCTTTCTCCATGGACTGAACATCCAGTGCAATCCTTTTTTAGCATAATCAATACTACGCAGGTTATTGATTCCTTTGGCCACAATGGGTTGCATGGCACTGTAACGGTCCACATCATCTGGCCGCCAGAAGCTCGCATAGCGGATTTCCACCTCTGCGGATTTGGGCAGCGTAATCATCAGTATGCGTTGCTCCCTGATCCATTCAACAGTACCCTTTCCTTCCAGTAATTGAATACGGAAAGACTTCGGGTTCTTCCAGCTTTCTTTATTGATGAGTGTATTGGCCGATGCATCTGTTACTTCATCATTAAAATAAAAACTGAATTTACGGGCCTGGTCTTTTTTCCAGTTGCTTTCAAAAGTAGTATTGGAGTTCATTAATAATACCACACCAACAGCCATGGGATCAGCCAGGTATTCAATAGGTAAATTCTCATCTGTTGTTTTAGCCTGTTTGGCACGGAGAGCCGGATCGTCTTCTTCAACTTTGGGATCCCTGCCTTTGATAAAATCATAATTGGCCTTAGCAATTGTTGGATTGCCGATGCCATCATCAAATAGTCCATGGGTCTCCACCATTTGCTGACTGCATCTCGGGGCTTTGAAATGGCGCACGGCTTCCTGTTTCCAGGTGAGGGTATTTTCAACAGTAGAAGTTCCTTCCCGATAAATATTGGTAGGATTGGCTTTTTCATAGTCTGCCGTACTTACCCCCACATTGCTTCTGATTACCATATGCTCCAGTGATTCGCCATCTCTTTCTCTTACCTTATCATTTGTTTTACTGGCAATCTCATCCGTGCCAACCAGTACCGGAACAGGCAAAGGTTCATACCGGAGATATTTGATACCGGTCTTCAGCGCAATGTTGGCGTTCTCGGGTACAATATCATGAGGAAGGGAATTACCGGCAATATCCACGGTTCTTACCTTCATCCGGTAGCTGCGACCAAAACGCAGCATGGGTAATGTTTTGGGAGCAAGACCGGTATTCACCTGCATACGGAAGGGTACATTGTCCTTGAGTTTATACTTTGATTTTTCCGCCTCATCACTGCTTACAATATTGGCATTGTCTTCGTTAATGCCTTTCCCGGGTTTGGGAACAGACAAACTCCATCCCTGCCAGCGTGCGATCACTTCATTTACTTTATCGGTATCCTTTTCATCATCATTCTCATCTTCTACCAGGGCAATATTGAGACAACCTTCATCCACCAGCTCATCTTCGGTTAAGGCAATGGGTTCTGCCGGAGCACCGACCGGTTGAAAGCCATAACTGTTTTTTCTCTTGTGCAGGGAATACCATTGTGTGGGTTTATCCTCATAGGCAATATCCATCCGGTATCCTTGTACGATATCATCGGCAAATAAAGTTTGTGAAGCTGGTGGCAATACCACCGGATTGCTGATCACGGCATTGATTTTTGTGAATCCGGTATCCCTTAATTTTTTCAGGGCGGTAACATCTTTAAAATTGACGGGCGCCTGTGTTTTGTTGGTATTGAGCAGCTCTGTACTTTTCAAATGATTGACCGGGTTTACAAAACCGCTGAACATGATTTCCCCGGCCTTGAGCTTGGTATAGATATTTTCTGCCAAACCGTTTTTCACCAGACCGATCCCTGCACTGCGTAAAGACGGAAGCCCTTCCTCAGTATCATTTTTATCATCAGTAATCGCTGGACCGCAGTTTTCACTGTCAATCGGCATCACCAGGTTTTTGAAATAATCATTGTCCACCATCTGAAAAACACTGTAATTACTGAAATCGGCCAGCAGGGATCCTGTTTTTTCTACAATGGTTTCAGTGTGGGAAACCAGTTTTACTGCAGCAGCATCGGTATCATAAGTTACAATATCAAACTCATCTGTATTTAACTTCAACACTCCTTTGTCAATGGAACTGCCGGCTTTGGGTGCTGCATAAAACCCTGCGGCGGTGGATTCATAAGAAGTATTAGGAGCCACAATGGCTACATCCTCCAGAAAGTTCAGATTGGTCGGTACAATCCTTACCGTTCCTTTGGCGGATGCCGGAGCGGCGGGTAATACAAAGTCAATCACCAGCCCCAGTTTACGCAGGATCACCGGATAACTGGTGATCACAGAAAACACATCATGGTATTCAAACTCCTTTGGTGCAATAGGTGCCGGGCCTTTGAGAATTTTGTTTTCATTCCTGGCGAAATAATTATGCAATTGGCCGATATCTGTACTGAGATTGGGTTGCTGTTTATATGCGATAACTTTTTCACCGGCGATTTTTTGTTTTACTTCCGTTAAACCGCTATGCCCCTTTTTTACAAAATCTGACTTAGTGACCCGGCGGTTGGTATTGGTGATTGGGCTGGTTTGAGTCAATGATACTTTCGATATCGGACTCAGTTTGGTGTATTCCTTTGTATAAAAACTGGCCTTGGGCATTTCGTTCATTTTTAAATTGCCCACTTCCTTATAGGTGTCAAAAATAAAATTGCTGATATGTTTGACCGGATAGGATTTGATTTTCATGCCGGAGAGATTCAAAGGTCCGAATCCCTTTACCTTGATCCCGCTATGGAATAATTTTTCATAGAGCGCCGGGTTCCATTTGCTGGTTACCGGTTTGATTTCTGCAGGAGCGGCATTATTCCATTGTACATAAAAAATAGCCTGTTGTACTTTCTCCATCCACTTTAAAATATCGGGGAAGGCAGCCAACGTGGTTTCTGCCGGCGTCTCCAGCTGCACATTGATCATGGCACTGAGCATCCATTTACCGGATTTATAATCCTTCCAGGGACAGGTGGTGATGATTAGTTTCTGAGCCATAGCGTTAGTGATTAGGTATTGGGAATTAGGTATTGGGGATTCCGATGGTTTGCATTTTCTTTCTTCTCCATTCTATTCACGCTCCACAGGAAGATTTTTATTTTTCCCCTTTTTAATTTATTTGTTTCTTGTGTCTTGTTTCTTTTCTCTTCTTTTTTAAGCCGCAAACGTATCACAGTACTCTAACCAATCCTTCTCACTCACCAGCATGGTAAAGGTGGGATCTGCCCCGGCACCGGCAAATTCACGGGAGGTTTCAAGCTTGACTGTTTTACTGAAGAAGAAGATTTCAATCTTGATCTTCAAAGTAGCTTTGCCCCAGACCTTGGTGACCTTCTCCTTATCATTGATCGTTTCGAGATTGGCGGTAAGGGTGAGGAGGAATTCCAGGCTCACCGTGATCAGTCCCAGCACACTCAATGCCCCGTTGATCCTTACATATCCTTCAATGATGATTTCTTTTCCATCATCATCCTTCTTGGTGATTTTAAAATACACACCGCCCATGATACTTACTGCACCGCTGGCTACACCAAGATTGATAGAAGCCGCTGCCCCGAATTCCAGGGCAGCTTCGAGGGTGCGTAATCCTTTTACATCAAACTCCAGTGCCAGGAAACCGCCACCACCTAATGCAGAGACTGTAAGTTGGAAGGGCTGGTGTTTCTCACAGAAATTAAAACGCATGATCAGCGGTCCGCCGGTAAAGGAAAGACTGACCGAAGCGCCGAGATTGATATTGCGTAGACTGAAAGCACCTAACTGCACATCAGGCAGGGCCAGAGTATAACCCGATGTAACACCACTGGTGCTAAT
>DAORJS010000298.1:0-3734 GCA_035439185.1 Chitinophagaceae bacterium | reverse complement strand
GGAAGCGATATTGGGTGTGGAAGAATGATTGAGATAAAGCACAAGATCCATCAGCTTAAAACCATAATCCGGGACAAAATAATGGGTCTCGTCATAAAGGCAGTAGGTCTCTACCAAGTTGCGGCTATGCGCCGGTAATTGTTCAACCTCTTCAAAAGAAAGCCGCACCCATCCGCCGGTTCCTTTGGAAAAAATACTCCGGCAGCCTTTGGGAATATCTTTTATGGCAAATACCCCGATGCCATGAACGGGGGAGGGTTTCAGCATTACATAATTATCTGCCTGTAATTCCTGTAGCAATGCTGCTTTATTCATATTCGTTCTGTTAAAAAAGGGAAGAGCAGGTCACTATTATTTGTCATCCTTTGACAAGCTCAGGATGACAAATAATAGGATCCTTGCATTTATTCTTTTTCTGCTTCTTCTGTTTTTGGGGCGGTGGGTTGTTCCGGACGCATTTGCGGAAACAGGAGTACATCCTGAATAGATACCTGGTTGGTGAGCAGCATACAGAGCCGGTCAATCCCGATCCCGATTCCTGATGTAGGTGGCATACCATATTCAAGCGCGCGAAGAAAATCGTTATCAATAAACATGGCTTCATCATCTCCTCTTTCCATCAGCTTTACCTGTTCTTCAAAACGTTCCCGCTGATCAATAGGATCATTTAATTCACTGTAGGCGTTGGCTATTTCCTTCCCGTTGATCATCAGTTCAAATCTTTCTACCAGTCCTTGCTTGTCGCGGTGCTTTTTAGTCAGTGGACTCATTTCCACCGGGTAATCAATAATAAAGGTCGGCTGAACATAGGTCTTCTCACATTTTTCACCGAAGATCATATCAATCAGTTTGCCCTTGCCCATGGTATTGTCCACATGAAGATGGAGTTGTTTGCAAACAGAGCGGAGTTGTTCTTCATTCATCCGGCTCACATCAAATCCGGTATGTTCCTGAATCGCATCGAAAATGCTGATGCGTTTAAAGGGGGCTTTGAATGAAATGGTTTTATCACCCACAGGAACTTCCGTGGTACCGCAAACATCCATGGCGGCTTTTTCCAGTAATTGTTCCGTGGTTTCCATCATCCAGAAATAATCTTTATAAGCCGTATAAAATTCAAGGATGGTGAATTCGGGATTATGGGTACGATCCATTCCCTCGTTTCTGAAATTGCGGCTGAATTCATAGACCCAGTCGAACCCACCCACGATCAGTCTTTTCAGGTACAATTCATTGGCGATACGCAGGTAGAGGGGAATATCCAGTGCATTGTGATGGGTCATAAAAGGCCTTGCGGCGGCACCACCGGGTATGCTTTGCAGTACAGGGGTATCTACTTCCAACGCGCCCTGATTATTCAGGAATTCGCGGATGGAGTTGATCATTTTGGTACGGCGGGTAAAAGTTTCTTTTACTGCCGGGTTGATAATCAGGTCGGCGTAACGCTGACGGTATTTGAACTCGGGATCAGTAACAGCATCGAAGGTTTGCCCGTCCGCTTCTTTTACAATCGGCAGGGGCCGGAGAGATTTACTCAGCAGGGTCAGTTCTTTTACATGAACCGAGGTTTCGCCTGTTTTGGTAATAAAAACATAACCCCGGATCCCGATAATATCGCCAATATCCAGCAGCTTTTTCCAGACGATATCATAAAGGGATTTGTCTTCCCCCGGGCAGATATCATCTCTTTTGAGATAAAGTTGTATCCGGCCATGGGCATCCTGGATCACGGCAAAATTGGCCTTTCCCATATCTCTCACACTCATGATGCGTCCGGCCAGGCAGACATCGGCAAACTGGTCCTTGTTTTCGGCATTGAATTGCTCCCGGATGGTATTGGAATAGGCGTTGACTGGATATAAAGCAGCAGGGTAGGGCTCGACTCCCATCATAATGAGTTCGGCCAGTTTTTCCCTGCGAAGTGTTTCCTGTTCGGATAAATGTAATGTGCTCATGAAATGGTTAATTCTTTGAAGCGGCAAAGGTACTGGTTAGGGGGGGAGCCTGCAAAGAAAAACCCTGTCACCTTGCGATGACAGGGTTCAGGTATTTTATTAGCAGGAGCTTATTTTTTCTTCTTTTCCTTCTTCTCTTTTGGCGTATTCGGCAGGAAATAAGTGAGACGGAAACCTACGGCACCGTTACGAAGATGATCTTCACCTGCCTGCAGTTCTTCAGGAATCAGGTTACGGAGACCGAAAGTATAGTTCACTGAAAGAGAAACACCTTTTTTGAAATGAACACCCAGTAAACCATTTACCCCATAATCGATACCGCGGTAATCGGAGGCAGCTACATTACCAAAGTTGATGCTACGGAGTTCAGTGCGGTCACCATCTTCTTTTTTTACTTTTTTAGAAGGCAGGTTGAAACCGATCTGGGGGCCAAGACCCATATAGAAACGGGTTTTGGATTCTGCACCCCAGTATTTTACCACATTCAGCAGCAGGTCGGCATAACGCAGGGCATCAGCTTCGCGAACGGCTTCATTTTTCACCGTGTATTTTCCTTTTTGTACATAATGGATACCGGGCTGGAAGTAAAGCCCTTTCTTCGTGATGGGAGTGTTTACCACTAAACCGGTAGTGAAACCGGCGCGGGCATCACCACGGTTATCGAGACCACCCAGTTCACCATATACATTGGCTACAGAAACGCCGCCGGAAATACCTACCTGGGCTTTTTGGGCAATGCCTTTCATTTGAAATACACTCAGGGCAGCAATGAAAAGAATCAATACTTTTTTCATATCAGTTATTTTGGTTTGCCTACTCCTTTCGCTTTTCGGCGGTGGCGCCCTTTCGGGAATTAGCGTTAGACTTTTTGGTCCAATTTGCCGGGTCTCCGGAAAATTTGGGTTAAGATAACAACTTTTTCAAAACCAGTGCAAAATTAGCGTTTGGAGGGTGATGAACAAACAAAAGATCGGGTTCTTTCTCTGCTTCCTGTCTTGAAAAGGGGATTCCGGCATGGTTCTGAACCGGAAATCTGCGCTTCCGGGCAACCCCTGGGGCATTTTAGGCATCAAATCAGGCAGAAAAATGTAAGTTGCGGGTATTAAATTCAAACTATGAAGAAAGTCTTCCTCTCTTTTGCTTTGTTTTCGATGGTATTTACGAGTTGTGATGTGATTTCCCAGCTTCCCGGGGCTACCGGTCAGGGGGTAACCGAAGCCGAAGCCGGCCAGGGGATTAAGGAAGCCCTGGGTCAGGGACTGGTTAAAGCGGTTTTACAACTCAATAAGCAGGATGGCTTTTTTCAGGATGCCCTTTATAAGATCCTGATGCCACCCGATGCGAAAAAAATTGAGAAAACGCTCCGGGATGTTGGGATGGGCAAGATGGTGGATAAGGCAATTCTGCAAATTAACCGTGCGGCCGAGGATGCAGCGGGTTATGCCAAACCCATTTTTGTTGATGCGATTAAGAACATGAGTATTGCAGATGCGATCGGACTGGTAAAGAACGGCGACACCAGTGCCACCCATTTTTTCAGGGTGAAGACGACCGACAAATTAATTGCAGCTTTTTTACCGGTGATCAAAACCTCGCTCGATAAACTGGATGCCACAAAATTTTACGGAGATGTGGTGACCACCTACAATAATTTTCCAACGACATTTAAGAAACTCAATCCCGATTTACCCGGGCACGTTACCGATAAAGCCGTACAGGCCCTGTTTGACCTGGTTGGTAAAGAAGAAAAAAATATCCGGCAGAATATTGCGGCACGCA
>DAORJS010000297.1:0-3741 GCA_035439185.1 Chitinophagaceae bacterium | reverse complement strand
CCGTCATTGGCCAGGCAAGTACAGCTGATCAGCAGGAAAGGAAGGAAAAAGAATTGTTTCATACCGGAGCAGGTTTAAAAGGGATGAAGTTATTAAAAACCATGCTTTTGGGCAATGAGCAGCATTCTGGTATTTTTGCAGCCAGTTCACGAAAGAAAACTACATGACCCCACCCAAAAGATACCTGGTTACTTCTGCCCTGCCTTATGCCAACGGATTAAAACATGTTGGCCACCTGGCAGGAGCCTATATTCCTGCGGATATTTATGTGCGTTATCTCCGTGCCCAGAAAAGAGATGTGGTATTTGTCTGTGGCAGTGATGAACACGGCACAGCCATCCCTATTCAGGCCACCCGGGAAGGAACGACCCCACAGGCGATTATTGACAAGTACCATGAAGCGATGAAGCAGGATTTTGATGACCTCTCCATCAGCTTTGATATCTATCACCGTACTTCATCCCCGCTGCATCATGAAACGGCGCAGGAATTTTTCACCAAACTGAATGAGGCCGGAGAACTGGAAATAAAGGAAACAGAACAATACTATGATGAGGAGGCAGCCAGTTTCCTGGCCGACCGTTATATTAAAGGAACCTGCCCCAACTGTGGCAGCGACCGGGCTTTTGGCGACCAATGCGAAACCTGTGGACGTACCCTGAGTCCGGATGAACTGATCAATCCCGTAAGTACCCTGAGCGGTAAAACACCCATCAAGAAAAAAACCTCACATTGGTACCTGCCCCTTGGCAAACATGAACAATTCCTGAAAGACTGGATTCTTGAGCAGCATAAAGATGATTGGCGCCCCACTGTTTACGGACAATGTAAAAGCTGGATTGAAGGCGGATTACAATCCAGAGCAGTAACCCGTGACCTGGACTGGGGCATTAAAGTGCCGCTGAAAGATGCTGAAGGTAAAGTGCTTTATGTATGGTTTGATGCCCCGATTGGTTATATCAGTGCCACCAAACAATGGGCATTGGATCAGGGAAAGGACTGGAAGCCTTACTGGCAGGATAAAGAAACCAAACTCGTTCATTTTATCGGGAAGGATAATATTGTATTCCATTGCATCATCTTCCCGGTGATGCTGAAATTACATGGTGATATTCTTCCGGATAATGTTCCCGCCAATGAATTCCTGAATCTGGAAGGAGATAAAATGAGCACGAGCCGGAACTGGAAACTGGATATGCGGGACTATATCAATGATTTTGTCAAGAAAGAAAATGGCGGACCCCAGGCCGTGGATATGCTCCGTTATTATCTCACGCAGATTGCTCCCGAAACCAAGGACAGTGAATTTACCTGGAAAGGATTTCAGGATGCAGTGAATAGTGAACTGGTGGCTGTCTTTGGCAATTTTGTCAACCGGAGTTTTGTCCTCATGCATAAACTCTGCGATGGTAAAGTGCCTCGTCTGCATCAGGATCTGCTGGATGATACGGATAAGGCCATGATCGCTGAATTCAGTAATACCCGGGCAGAAGTACAATCTGCCCTGGAGTACTATCATTTCCGGGATGGTTTATTCCAGGTGATTGAACTGGCCCGGAAAGGCAATCAGTATTTACAGAAAAAAGAACCCTGGATTGTTGCGAGACAAGTGGCAGAAAACCCGGCCGCACAGGCATCAATTGATAATACCCTGCATATTTGTTTGCAGCTTTGTGCCAACCTTGCGGTACTCATCAATCCTTTTCTCCCAAATACAGCAAGAAAGATGCTGTACATGATGAAGGTGGTGGAAAAAATGCTGGACTGGGAAAATGCAGGCAAACCAAACCTGCTGAGCACCGGATACAGTTTAAGAGCACCTGAACTTTTATTCCGTAAAATAGAAGACGAAGAAATTGCTGCACAGATAGATAAACTCAAAGGCGGATTAACAAAACCGGTAACTGATCCAAAGGAAACTGCAACCAGTAACAAACCAGCACCCATGCAAAAACCCGAGATTCAATTTGATGATTTTGCCAAACTGGAAATGAAGGCTGCTACCGTGATCAGTTGTGAAAAAGTAGCCAAGGCAGATAAATTGCTGAAACTGGAAGTAGACCTTGGGACAGAAAAAAGAACCATTGTTTCCGGAATTGCCCTGCATTATACTCCGGAAGAAATGGTAGGTAAGCAGGTGATTGTGGTTACCAATCTGGCCCCCCGTAAAATGAAGGGCATTGAAAGCCAGGGTATGATCCTGACGGCGGAAGACAGTGATGGTAAATTGCAATTGCTCCGTCCGGAGAATGGAGTGGCACCTGGTTCGGGTGTGAGCTGAGGAAGCAGCGTTTTCGGAGAGATTTAACCGCCCGCAGGGCCCTTTGGGCTTAGACGCTATGACTCGGGGATACGCAAAGAAATTTTTACCGCGGAGGCGCTGAGGGCGCGGAGTTTTTTTTTCCGAAGGGCTCTTCGAGTGTTCTTAGCGTACCTGGCGGGAAATAGTTTTCTCTCCAATTGTGTTCTTAGAGACTTTGTGGGAAAAATATTTACGGATTTTTATTTTTGCTACGCAAAATATAATAGGAACACGGATGACGCGGATTAAACGGATTAAAACGGATTTTTTTGTATTGGGCTCAAAAGTTTTTTTTGAAGCCTCGATAATGCTAAGTAAAGATATTGTTGGATAATATTCACTGCTTGAGAATGGAGCTTTGCTTCATTTTCTTTGCCCCTTTTGCTATCTAAGCGGGAAAGTCTATCACTTCCTTTGTGTCTTTGAGTCTTCGTGGCAAAAATTACTACTGCGATTTCCTCTTTTTTAATATCTTTTACTTGCCTAAACCCTTTCTATGAATGTAAAACCGCACAACGGGCTGTTGTTGCTACTCTTTTTGATTTGCTCAATCACCGGACTGGCACAAACCCAGGAAGAGTTTGATAAAAAACTCAACGATATCTACCTCCTGAATACTACTGATAAAAAGAAAGCCCTGCAGCAAGCGAAGGATTTATATAATCTGCTGGAGAAGAAAAAAGAGCTGCAGACCCTGAGTAATTATTATATCCTTAAAAATCTGTTTGAAAATTTCACGGTGGATGAAGCACTCGCCAAAACCTGTGCAGAAAAAGCAGACCGGAAGTCGAGGGAAATGGTAGGGCTGGAAGGGCCCAAGGCTGAATATGGCAGTGATAGTATGAATCTTTGGTATAACAGTATATATCCCGGACTCTATGAAACCAGAGATCCGGAAAATGCCAGGAAGGCCCTGGCATTTATGGACAAATACAGTTCCTTCCGCACCCTGGCCAATTATACCGGAGTGGGGTATGCTTTTGAAAGAAACGGGGATTTTAATAATGCCAAGAAATATTACGAATATGCCATCACACTGAAAGGAGATGAAAGAAAAGAATATGTTTCCTATCTCACCTATATTCTCTTTCTCTCCAAATTCGGGGATTACCAGAAAGCCGAAGCCTATATCCGGAAAGTGGAAGAATTATCCCAGACCGCTGATGAAACCCTGAAAATGTCGTACCGGAATGAAGCCCTTTCTGCACACACCCTTTACTACTATTATATCGGCGACTATGAATCCTACGTGAAGTCATCAGATATTCAGTATGCCGAGCTGGCTAAAATGTTTGCTACTTATAAAATGCCCTGTACCGGACAGGAATATATCCGGCTGACCAATGCAGCCATTGCCACTGAATTCCTGAAAGACTATCCATCTGCGGAGAAGTACTGGAGAAAGAGGGATTCCGCATATAGCGCCTGGATCAAATGTC
>DAORJS010000296.1:0-3750 GCA_035439185.1 Chitinophagaceae bacterium | reverse complement strand
TGTAGAAAGTGATATCAAAACCGGCATTGAACTGGATTTGTTTTTCCCAGCGAAGCCCGTCATTTGCTGCTGATCCTACAGTAGAACCGGGATAAAAAATATCACCGAAAGTATATCCGTTGCTGTTAGCGGTAGGTCCGTAACTGGGACCACCGGTGATGATGCTGACAAACTGCGGGTTTACATTTTCATTACCGATAGAACCATAGCTGCCGCGGATTTTCAGGTGATCAATAAAATCAACCTGGAAGAATTTTTCCTTGCTCAGCACCCAGCCCAGTGAACCGGAGAAGAAGTTGGCATATTTATTATTCTTACCAAAGGCATAGGATCCGTCTCGGCGGGCCGTAAAAGATGCCAGGTATTTCTCTTCGAAATCATAGTTAATTCTTGAAAAATAAGAGAGGTTGCGGCGGAAATACTGGTAGTAATAACCGCTGAGTGCATTGGTATTGGTAGCGGTATTGTTACCGGTTGCGGCAGTGAAATCTGCAAACTCCCAGGAATTGAATGGCACATCCTGACGGGTGGCGCCGGCTGCATTACCTGAAGTTTTCGCCATGGAGAAACCTAATACGGTTTCAAAAGCATGTGATGATTTTATTTTGAAATTATAATTAGCGAATGATTCCCAGGTCCAGTTGAAATTACTGGTCTTTTCATGCGCCACACTGTTAAACTTGCCGGCTACCGTTGAGCCGTCTGCATTCATACTGTTTTCCACGTTAAGAGGTCCGTAGAATACCAGCGGATTGAAGGAGCGGGCATTGCCATCGTACTTGGTATAACCAAAACGGGTGGTGAGTTTCAGGTTCTTGATCACATCATACTGCAACTCGCCTTTTCCGTAGAGTTTGTTACCTACATTTTTATTATAGGTATTCTCCAGTTTGGTCAGGGGATTAAAAATTTCTGATAAAAGAAGATTACTGTATCCATAAGTACCAACAGTATTGGGAACCGTATTGTATTTTGATACGGTGGGATCAAAATTGATGGCACTGCCGAGGATACTGTTAAATGAATTTTCCTGAATGCCTTTACCATCCAGCAGAACAGCTGTTGTGTTCAGAATGAATTTTACTTTAGGACTCAGTTCGAAATTAATATTCGCAGTAAGGTTACCACGGTTAAAGCGGGATTTATCACTACCTCCCACGATCCCGCCCTGGCTCAGCCAGCCGGCAGAAAGGAAGTAGGTCATTTTATCACTACCACCGCGGGCGGATATCGTGTGCGTTTGCATACTGGCTCTTTTGAATACTTCATTCTGCCAGTTCGTTCCAACCCCAACTGCCGAAAGGTCCGGAAAGATCACGGGTCCGCCCGCTGTGGTGCTGCCCTCATTGATCATGGCTGCATATTCCGTTGCATTCAGTACCCCGATGGTATTCATTACTTCCTGTACACCATAGTTACTGTTGATGGTTATATCCTGTTTTTGATTTTTTCTGCCGGACTTGGTGGTCACCACGATCACCCCATTACCTCCTTTTACACCATAGATGGCTGTGGTAGCAGCATCTTTGAGTACATTCACTGATTCGATATCAGAGGCATTGATCGAATTAAAATCAGTCAGTGTCTGAGGAATCCCGTCAATAATCACCAACGGATCGGTACCCGAGAAAGATGGAATACCACGAACCAGCACGGTGGGTTTGGATCCGGGTGATCCGCTATTTACCACTACTACGCCGGAGGCACGTCCTTGCAGGACTTCTTCCACCCTGACGGGTTTCAGTTTTTCAATATCCGCCGCTTTAATAGTGGCGATAGCTCCGGAGACCTTGGTGATCCGCTGGGTGCCGTAACCAACTACTACCACATCAGTAAGCGTAGTGGTAGCACTTTCTTCCAACTGAATAGTAACCGGTGCAGCCGGATCGGCTACCTTGTACTCCACCTGCTTCATGCCGGTATAGCTGATAAGCAGGATGGCACCCGCCTGGGGCACCTGGATGGTAAATCGACCCTGAGCATCGGTGAGGGCACTGGTCTTCGCATTTTTCAGCTGGACTGTGGCACCTACCAGGGGTTCACCTGTTGACTTGTTGGAAACAATGCCGGAAACCGGCAGACCCTGACCAGCCACCGTCCCATACAGACCGGCCAGCAGGAAATAGAAGCATAGCAATGCAGTTTTTAGTTTCATATAGCAATTATTTTAGCAGGAAAGCTTAAAAAATAAGCCACGCTAAAATAGCGAACTGAATAACCATTTCAATGAAATACACCTACAACAACGCTACATCAAAAATCATAACTAATTGATTATTCATCATTTAAACTACATCATTACTACATCAGTTCAATTTTCCTACTTTCACATTGCCTGAATGCTTGTGCAAATGAAATTAAAGCTTGCTCTCTTACTGCTTTTTCCGCTAACCATTGCCGGTCAGAATACCATTGGCCTGCCTGATGTTATCAATTATGCAAAAAAGACATATGGAGCCGGTTTACAGACCTGGGATATCAGTCAGGATGCGCAGGGTATAATATATATGGCCAACAACGAAGGGATGTTGAGTTTTGACGGCCGCTTTTGGGAAACGCACCCTTTACCCAACCGTACTATTGTAAGATCCATCGCAACCGCTAAAAACAGCAGGATCTATGCCGGTGGTCAGGATGAACTGGGCTATTTTTCTCCGGGCCAAAACGGCAAACTCATCTTTCATTCGCTTACCGGTTTAATACCGGAAAAGGACCGTTCATTCGGGGATGTCTGGGATATTGTGGTGTACCGGAACGCTGTTTTCTTCAGAACCACGGGAAGGATTTTCCGATATGCCGATAATAGTATTTCCGTTTTTAAAGCCCCGATGGAATGGTCTTTTCTCGGTGTTTGTAGGGATCAGCTTTGGGCACATGATTATCAGCAAGGCCTCCTGGTTTTTGCTGATAATACCTGGAGTCCCCGGTTCTCTTCGAATATCATCCCACCGGACCCGGTAACTGCCATCCTGCCCGGAGGGAATGACAGCATTTTTGTTACCACGCTTAAATCAGGCATGTTCCTGCTTACCGCCGGTCAGCTACAGCCATTTCATTCACCCGCCATTGATAAAATACAGACTGACCGGATTTATACGGCCACCATGATCAATAAAGAATGGATGGCGTTGGGCACTAATAATAATGGCTTGCAGATCGTGGACACCAGGGGTAATTTAATCCAACAGTTTTCCAAGGCAGAAGGGCTGCAACACCAAAACGTGCTCAGCATTTTTTCAGACCGGCAGCAAAATCTCTGGCTCGGACTTGATAACGGAATTGATTTCATTGCGTACAATAGTGCCATCAAGAGAATCAGTCCTTATACGCAGGATGGATCCGGCTACACAGCTATGATCCACCAGGGCAAACTGTACACTGGAACTTCAGCAGGATTATATACTGTGCCCTTACAGCCTGTGCAGGACCTGAGTTTCAGTAAAGGACTTTTTTCGCAGGTGAGTAATACCGCAGGACAGGTATGGGGACTGGGTATTGTGAATAATCAATTATTACTGGGACACCATGACGGGGCTTTTCTGATTGAAGCCAATACAGCAAAGCCACTCAGCAGCACTACAAAAGGAGTATGGAATTTTTCGCCGCTCTCTGCTGTTTTCCCTTCCAGACAAATGATTGCAGGCACCTACCAGGGAATCACCTTCTTTGATTATAATAATAACCAGTTTGTACCTACAGGAAATATACCCGGACTGGAAGAATCCTGCCGCTTTGTAGCCATTGACAAAA
>DAORJS010000295.1:0-3753 GCA_035439185.1 Chitinophagaceae bacterium | reverse complement strand
CCGGTGCTGGCCATGCAACAGGGCCGGGGTGCCCAGGTAAGAAAAGGGAAACTGAAAATTGCCAAAATCGCGGAAATCACCAATTATAAAACAGTTGGCACTAAATTGGCAGACTACAGTAAATCCACCGAAATGGAATGGGTGAAAACGAATGAGGATCCCAACCAGACTGAACTATTCCAATAGGTGATCACCTTTTAAAACATGTACTATGACACTGGAACAAATCCTTGTAATCGTTCTGATCGGAGCCGCTGCCGGCTGGCTGGGCAGCTTTCTGGTAAAAGGCCGTGGATTAGGTTTGGTGGGGAATGTAGTGGTGGGTATCCTGGGTAGTTTTGTAGGCAGCTGGATTCTGCGGGAATTAAAAGTGAGTATTGGCAGCAGTCCGCTGGTCAATGCGATTCTGACCGGTGCTATTGGTGCCTTTGTGATTCTTTTTGTGGTGAGTTTATTTACCGGAAAATCCTAGATTAATTTTTCTTTTTCCTGATCCGGATGGTGGCATTTTTCTCCAGGTTACTGGATAACCTGAGTTCATGCCTGTTCTTGCCATCCGAGATCACGATTAAGGCAGTATTGGGTGGAATCAGTCCGAGGTTTTCAGCAAACATGGATATTTCATTGTAATCCAGTGTGGCATCAACCGGGAGGCTGAGTTTAATGGATTTATGAGTCAGTTTCTGGCTGAAGAATAGCAGGTTCTTATTATAGAAAAGCGAAATGATATCACCGTCAATTTCTCCGTTATCATAGATGGCCAGTTGAACGGTATCTGATTCCACTTCAATTTCATTCACAATTTCATTCTTTCTTTCCGTGTATTCTTTTTCAATCACATAATTCACCACTTTTCTGGGAATCACCTGGGCCTGAACAAGGGTGTCATTGACACCGGGTTTCCAGACCTGGTAGGTTTCCTTGTATTCACTGATGGCTTTGAGAACAGAATCTTTTTTGCTGATATCGGCATTCATTTCAAAATCAAAGCGGATATCGGCGCAGGTATATTGATAGCCGGGCAGGGCTTTGAATGCGCCGGTAAGATTGGAACCTGCCTGCGATACCCGTAATGTAGCCTGCAGGTTCATGATGCAATCCACTTCAAAATCCTTAATGGAAGCGTGATAGGGCAGGGGGATTTCGTAGAGGCTGAGTTGCCGGGTTACGCTATTGTAATTTCCTTTAACCTTGAGGCTGCGGTAAGTGTCTTTGAAAAAACAATTCAGGATACCGGAAACATACCCTTTTTCAGGTTGCAGGATCAGCTCAACGAGATAATTATTAGCCGAACTGTTGGTTTTTACATTGGCATTTCCGTACCAGTATCCGAAAACAGATTGTCCCTGGCTCTTCAATCCCAGTAAAAGCAATGATATAATCAGGTATTTTTTCAAGACGGGGTAATATCGGCAAAAATTATTCCTAAGCTGTGTGAAGTTTTTCACAATCTATTTGATATAGCGTTTCATATCCCTTTCCACATCCCTGTTTTTGATGGTTTCGCGTTTATCGTATAATTTCTTGCCCCTGGCCAGTCCGATCTCCAGTTTGGCCAGGTTTTTATCGTTGAAAAAAATACGGAGGGGAATCAGGGTATACCCTTTTTCTTTCAGTTTGGTTTCGATTTTCCGGATTTCCCTTTTTTGAAGCAGCAGTTTGCGGTCACGCAGCGGGTCGTGGTTATTGACCGTACCGTGGGAATACTCGGCAATATGAAAGGATTTGAGCCAGACTTCTCCCTGATGAACGAGGCAGTAACTGTCGTTAAAGCTGGCTTTTCCTGCCCGAAGTGATTTTATTTCGGTGCCCAGCAATACCATCCCGGCTTCATAACGGTTGTCAATGAAATATTCGTGGAAGGCAGAGCGGTTTCGTATATCAATATTGTTTTTCACGGTACCGGATCACATGTATTTTTTTATCTTCTGTTGAATAGGAGCCGATGTAAAACTCTGCTTTCTTGCGCACAAAAAAGCATAAATCATCCCAAAGTTCATCGTTTTTTGCTTCATCAACCATACTATCCAGCAGGGTACGAACATTTTTCCCAGAAGAAGGTTGAAAATCACGTAGAGAGAACCTGGAATGGAAAAAAATCAGTCTATCCCTTTTACTGCCGAGTGGAGGTATCAGTAATGAAAGATAATAACCTGCCTTACTACTGAAGTCAAGTGGCATGGGTGCCAAAAAGTCGAGCAAAGAGCCTGTAATACCAGTGGTTTGTAATACTAATAAACTTGTAACTGAAATGCTGTCTTTGTCAATCCCTGAAACAAATAAAATCCCGTTGCCCTTTTTAAAATAAGCTTCCTTCTTCTCAAATTCTTTTTCTTCTTTCGCGGAGGCCCAGGTCCCTTTTTGCCGGATAGTGGAATGTACAAGGGTTTCTATGTCTTTTGTTGTGGCTTCCATTCTTTTTATCAGCTCATGGGACCGGAGATCATAAAACAGATACTGGTATTTATTGACCGATAAATTTTTTACGATTAAAAAAGAATCGGCTATACAGGCAGATGGATGCATGATTCGGGTGTTATCATTGCCTGCATTGGTAATCAATGAATTTATTTCATAATTATGCGTTGTGATTTGATTGGTGTTAAGATTGAGGTGTATTGTAAAAACACCCAGCGCAAAAGGGATATTCATCAAAATATAAACTTCCGTATCGGAGTAATACAGCTGAGGGCCTGGCCGGCTGTAGACACTAATTTGCCCCATGGGTAATACAACAGGGTTGATCAGCTGCTTGCTGAAATTTATTCTCGTTTCTTTTGGATATTCTTTATAAAAGCTTTTATCCATATTTGAGTCCGGTAATGGGAATTCTACTACATGCTGACCATTCGTGGGAGACCAGGTAATTAAAGTCAGTTTATCCTTTTTGAAATTGCCTGTTAAAATCCCGACTTTGTCTGACAATGGTAATATTGCCAGGATCCTTTCGTCTTTATCAGATTGTTCCACAATCATCGTTGTCATTAGGGAATCTCCCTCAGTTACAGTTCGGGAAAGCAGAATGGATAGCGTGTCATTTTGAATAAATACTTCATAAGTCGCATCTTTCAGAGATATATACTGAGTGAAACATTTCCGGCTCCCTCCTTTACGGAAATAGCTGATTTCTTTTGATGTAAACCTGTTTGTCTGAATTATCTGAAAACTGGTATCAAGGAGAAGCCGGGTGATATCATTACCAGATTGAAAAGTATAATGATACTGGTTGCGATACTGATCAAAATGCGTTACTGCGATATCATTTGGGTAAAATAAGCCGGGATCAAAAGAGCCTGCTTTTTCCTGGCCGATTGAAGGAATACAAAGCATTTTGAACAGGAAAGTGATGATTACCTGTTTGCTTCTTAACATGATGCTAGTTTTTTAAAAGCGATAGCACTGTTGATAGTTTGTCTTTCAATTCCTTCCTTGGTACAATGAAATCCAGGAATCCATGTTCCAGAATAAATTCACTTCGTTGGAATCCTTCGGGCAGGTCTTTTTTAATGGTCTCCTTGATAACCCTTGGGCCGGCAAAACCAATCAGGGCGCCAGGCTCTGCAATATTCAGATCTCCCAGCATACCAAAGGAAGAGGAAATACCGCCGAATGTGGGATCGGTAAGCAAAGAAATATAGGGCAGTCCGGCATCACTCAGTTGGGAGAGTTTGCCACTGGTTTTAGCGAGTTGCATCAGGGAGAAGGCACTTTCCATCATCCGGGCTCCACCACTCTTGCTGATCACCATATAGG
>DAORJS010000294.1:0-3754 GCA_035439185.1 Chitinophagaceae bacterium | reverse complement strand
GCACATCATAAGTTCTGCCGGATGTATTGCCTGTTCTTTTTTCCACTCTTTCTTTTAAAGCCTGCAGGCTTTTTTCAAAGTCAGCACCTTTTTCTTTATTGAGATCAGCAACTAAGTTGAAAATATTCCAGGGTCGGGGCGTGGCCAGTGAAAAATTCCAGGTGACTGTGCTGATACCGTTTTGTTCTGCAACCGTAAATCTGGAGATAGCAGAAACTTTTTTAGGATCGGTTAACTCCAGCGATTGTGTTACCGAATGGCCGGGTTCTATGGCCGTAATTTCCAGTTTGCCTTCACCTGATAATAAGGGATGACCTATCCAGGAGCTGGAGGCGCCAATGGTTCCGTCTGTACCCTGATAGGTATATACTGCGGAACTATCGCCCAGGCTCCAGACTGACCACTGATTAAATTCATTCAGTTTGGCAACCTGCTCAAATACAACAGATGCAGGCGCATTAATACTGATGGATTTTTCCAGCCGCTGCCGCGTTGGTAACATAAATGAAAGCGCCAGCGTGGAAATAATCACAAATAATAAAAAGACGAAAAAAGGCCTGGCTGTTTTCATGTTGTATCCTGCGTTTAGAACGGCTTTAATGATTTGTCTGCATTTTTTTCTGGCTTCAGCACAGCACGGATATACTGATTGAAGTTGATATATTTCCGGGCAACATCCTGGATCATCTTTGAATTCAGGTTCTCAATATTTTTCTGTTTTTTCAGAATATCGGCAGGATTATTATTGTTGAATAATGCTTCATACAAACTGTTCATCCAGAAATTATTCTGCTTCAGATCCACTTCCAGCCTTCTTTTCTGCTGCTCCCTTACTTTTTCAAGATCTTCGGCACTTGTGCCCTGATCCATTATTTTTTTCAACTCATCGAGTGCAGCCCGGGTGAGGGAATCTACATTTTCCGGTGCACAGGGAAAAGATATGGTGAAGGATGCATTGGCATAAGGTAGTTTAGCCATACTTCCATAAGCGCCGACCCCATAAACACCTCCTTTTTCTTCCCTGAGTTTTTCCACCAGTTTAATACTCAGTAATTCACCCAGACTGACCAGCGCATATTGTTCGGCAGGATTGTAAACTGCCGGAGTGGTAAATACAATATTGACCTGACTTTGTGGTTCGGTGCCTTTTGTGAATACGGTATCAATCTGGCGATAAGGCGGACGGATTCCCAGGTCTTTGAAATTTTCTTTCCTGGGTAACGCTGGAAGGCTGCCTATATATTTTTCCAATAAAGGTTTTAATGTGGCTTCATTCACTGCGCCAACAAACAGAAATGTAAAATCTGCGGCATTGGCAAAACGTTCTTTGTAAATCTGCTGGCTCCTGTCGAGGTTGATCTGGTCAAAATTTTCTGCTTTCGGAAAGCCGCCGCCGCGGGGATGATTCTGGGTCATCAGTTTCTGGAATTCCACATTGAAAAAAATCTGCGGATCAGCATCGAGGTTGGCATATAATTGTTTCTGTCTGGTTTTATAAGATTCAAAAGCATCTTTATCCTTACGTGGCGCCGTAAAATAAAGATGTACCAGTTGTAATAAAGTTTCCATTTCTTTTGGAATGGTATTTCCTGCCATGCTTTCACTTAACTGTCCGATGCTTACACCCAGACTGGTACTTTTTCCCTTGAGCATATTGGAAAGATCCATGGCGGAAAAGCCGGCAACCCCGCTCTGGTTTACAATGGCTCCCGCATAACTGGCAGAATAATAGTCAGCATCCTTAACGAGAGAATGCCCTCCCTTGCTGAAAGCACGGAAAATCACTTCATCATTTTTAAAATTAGTGGGCTTAATAATCACCGTGGCGCCGTTGGAAAGTTTAAATGTTGTAGTACCGAGTTCTTCATCCGTTTTACTGCTGCTGATCTTTCCGGCTTTGAGTCTGGACGGATCCATCAGCGAACTGGCCAGGGCCTTTTGGGTGTAGGGTTCAATTTTTGCTGTTTCCACTGATCCGATGATATTGTTTACTTCCTCGGCAGATGGGATCACTACTGATTCTTTATCAGGAGCATTCATGGTTACCACCATATTATCGCGGGTAATCCATCCTGCTGCCAAACCATTGATCTCTTCCAGTTTCAGGGAATTGAAATACTGTTTTACAAAATCATATTCCCATTCAATACCTGGGATGGGTTCATTGACCAGAAAATTATTGACATATTCATCTACATAAGCGTAGGATTCCTGCTTTTCTCTTTCATTGAAGACCCGGTCATAAAAACTCTGGGTTTGTTTTTTCTGCAGGTCGAATTCTGCCGGTGAAAAACCGTATAACAATGCACGCCTGTTTTCCTGCAGGATCGTATAGAGGGAGCGGGCCATACCGGTATCACTGCTGTTGGCAACCACCTGGTAGGCATCTTTTGTACGGGCATAACTGCTGCCGTAAAAGGAGCCGGCCCCAACAAAGGGTGGATTCGGTTTTACCGTCAGCTCGCGCAACCGGTTATTCAGCATTCCGGTAAATAAACGGGTATTGATATAGCGGCAATAATCGCCGATGGTAGCCTGCGGCATGGGGTTCTTTTTGTACATCACCTGTACGGAAGGGAAGGCCGTTTCTTTGTCTTTGGCAACTACCGTGAGGGTTTCATCATGACTGGGAACCGGAAAACTTTCCCGCTGGCGGGCATAGGCTGGTGCGGGAATTTTACCAAAGGCTTCACGGATCTTTTGTTCAATCTCGTTTACATCAATATCACCTACCACAATGATTGCCTGCAGATCAGGCCGGTACCAATCTTTATAAAATCTTCTCAGGGCATCATGTGTAAAATTTTCCAATGAAGCACGGGTACCAATGGGAAGGCGGTCTGCATACTTGGAACCCTTGTATTGTACGGGAAGGGTTTGCTTCATCATTCTTTCATCGGCACCACGGGATAAACGCCATTCTTCCACCACTACTCCTCTTTCTTTTTCAATCTCCAGTGAATCAAGCAGGGCATTATGGGCCCAGTCTTCCAGAATCTGTAAACCTTTTTCTACCAGTCCGGGTTTGTCGGTAGGTACAGGAAGAATATAAACTGTTTCATCAAATCCGGTATAAGCATTCAGATCGGCGCCGAATTGTACACCGATACTTTGCAGGTAGTTCACCAATTCGTTTTTGGGAAAACGTTTGGTGCCGTTAAAATTCATGTGTTCCATGAAATGGGCCAGCCCCAGCTGATCATCATCTTCAAGCACAGAGCCGGCATTTACCACCAGCCGCATTTCCACTCTTTTTTCCGGACGGGCATTATGCCGGATATAATAGGTGAGACCATTGGGGAGGCGCCCGATCTTAACTTTTGGATCAACAGGCATTACCTGGTCCATATTGATCTGCGCCATAGCAGCTACAGCCAGCAGACAGGCGGCCAGTGCCAAACCGTACTTTCTTACCATCATCCTGGTTTTTTGGGAAGGTAAATTTATCCGAATGTACGGGGATGGGGAAATTAAATTCAGTAGACAGTCGGCAGTAAGCAGTCTTCAGTCGAGAGTCGGGAGTCAAGAGTTGCCCCCGTCCCCTAAAGGGGAGAAGAGAAGACAGAGGCGTGAGACAGTTATCAAGAGTTAAGATAGCCAGGCATTATGCATAAAATAGTAATATTTGCAGAGCGGAAACCCAATTCCCAATATCTAATACCCAATTCCGGTTCCCCACCTGCCTTCGCGTATGCCTCGGCTGCAAGCTCCCCACCCGCCTTCGCAGATGCTTCGGCGGGCAAGCTCGCCACTC
>DAORJS010000293.1:0-3756 GCA_035439185.1 Chitinophagaceae bacterium | reverse complement strand
ACTGCTGACTGTCGACTGCCAACTGCTGACTGCCGACTGCTGACTGTCTACTGCTGACTGCTTACTGCCAACTGCTGACTGTATACTGCCGACTGTCAACTGCCGACTGTCTACTGCTGACTGCTTACTGCCAACTGCAGACTGTCTTCACCTCAACCACTCCTCAAACTCCTTCAACCCGAAACTGCTCAGGTTATGGGTCCTGGTTAATCCACCTTTCTGGGCAGCCAGCACGCCGTATTTTACATCTTTATATCCTTCAATAAAGTGGGCATCCGGGTTGATGGAAAGCAATACGCCTTTCTCTATGGCTTTTTGAATCCATCGCCAGTCCATATCCAGACGACGGGGGTGTGCATTGATTTCAATCACTACTTTATTGGCAGCACAGGCATCAATAATTTTTTCATGATTAACGGGGTAACCATTCCGGCTCAGTAAGAGACGACCGGTCATGTGTCCAAGAATTCGGGTATAGGGATTTTCAATAGCTTTAATCAACCGTCCCATGGCTTTTTCTTCTGTCATTTGCAGGTTGCTGTGTATAGAAGCAATAACAAGGTCAAATGTTTTTAACAGATCTTCCGGATAATCAAGACTGCCATCATTGAGAATATCACTCTCAATGCTCTTGAATATTTTAAATCCCCCGTTTTTTTTATTCAGCAGATCAATTTCCTGATGCTGTGCCCGGATACGGTCTTCTTTTAGTCCATTGGCATAGGCAGCGGTTTGGGAGTGATCGGAAATCACGAGGTATTCAAATCCCTGTTCGATACAGGCATTGGCCATTTCTTCCAGGGTATTGCTGCCATCACTCCATTTACTATGACTGTGTATGATACCCCGGATATCTTCCGGCTGAATCAGTTGGGGGAGTGTATTTTTTTTGGCCAGATCAATAACAGCAGCCGTTTCTCTTAAACAGGGCGGGATGATAGCAATTCCGGCGTTGGTGAAATAGCTGTCATCAGTAGTTCCTTTTGTGTCAGGTATTATAAGATCCGGAAAAGACTGATTAAATGCTTCCAGGAATTCAGGGCTGCCGCTTGTTTGAAACAGTGTATGGACCAGATTGTTATCTGTGATATACAGCCGGAGTTTTAATCCGTTGCTGAGCTTATATAATAAACTGTCAGTATGATCTTCCAGCAATTCCGGTGGTTGTGCAGTTTGAAAGGCTTTTTTAACAGCATCTGTGGGAGCAGCAATCACAAAAGCCATTTCTTCAATCGTAAGGGCCTGCCGGCGATAATCACCGGTTACTGCAACATGATCTGCTCCGAATATTTTTTTCAGATAGCCATCTATCTGCGGAAAAACAGGTTCTAATTGTGCATAAAGGAAATGTCCCTGGTTTTGTAAATAAAACTGAATAGAGCTCAGTACGTTCTGCTGTGTTTTTTCACCAAAGCCTTTATACCGGGTCAGGCGGTTTTCATGACAGGCATACTGCAATTCGCCGATGGATTCAATCCCCATCTCTTTCCAGATGGTATTTATTTTTTTGGGACCAATTCCTTTGATCTGGAGCATTTCAATTACACCGGCCGGTGTATTCCGGATATATTCGTTCAGGATGTCCAGTTGACCGGTATCCAGCATCTCGATTACTTTCTGAGCAACACTTTCTCCGATACCGCGGATGCCGGATAATTCCTCCCTTGGGGTATCTTTCAATGATAGCGGCAGTTTTTCAATATTAAAGGCGGCTGCTCCGTAGGTTCTGGCCTTAAAAGAATTCTCTCCGTGGATATCCATCAGTTTGGCCAGCAGGTCAAAATTGTCGGCTATTGCGGCATTGTCCATGCTGCTAAATTATGAAATAGAGGCTAGTGGGGAGCAGTCATTAGTCGATAGTCAAGAGTCGATAGTCAAGAGTCGGGAGTCAAGAGGCGAGAGTCGAAGTTGCCAAATAATAAAAAGAATGACTAATCCTGTGTAACACGCTACTCCTCCCCTTTAGGGGAGGCTGGGAGAGGTAGGGAGAGTTAAGTCATGAGTCATGAGTCAAGAGTCGGGTGTCAAGAGACTATTGTCGCTTAATAATAAAAAAACACTAATTGAGTTTAACACGCCACTCCTCCCCTTTAGGGGAGGCTGGGTGGGGAAAAAGAAAAAGTCCCGGCTCGCACCGGGACTCTGTTATTTTCTGTAAAGAAATCGTTCGAAAACTTATTTCTTTTTCTTAGCAGCTTTCTTCTTAGGAGCAGCTTTTTTCTTAGGAGCAGCTTTTTTAGCAGCTTTTTTCTTAGTAGCCATTTTTTAGAATTTAATGTTAGTAAAAATGGGTTAACAGTATAAAAATAATAATTATTTTATACTACCCAAAATTTTTTTCCACAAAATTCTGAAAAGAAGCCACTTGGGAGTTTTTTGCTCACCTTAAGCGCCTGCTTCAATGATGGAAACAAATGTCCTGTTACTCCTTCCTTTCTTGAATTCAACAACACCATCACTGAGTGCAAAGAGAGAAAAATCTTTTCCTACTCCTACATTTTTACCAGGATGATACACTGTACCACGCTGACGTACGATGATATTGCCGGAGATGGCAGGTTGTCCGCCAAAGATCTTCACACCAAGACGTTTGCTTTGTGAGTCGCGGCCGTTCTTTACGCTACCTTCACCTTTCTTATGTGCCATTGTATAAAGTTGTTTAGTTAATGAGTGTTTGGGTTACCGGGATTGCAGTTTTAAGCAATGCTGGTTACTTTGATCTTCGTGTACTCAGTACGGTGGCCTTTCTTTTTACGAAAGCCCTTTCTTCTTTTTTGTTTGTAGGCGATAACCGTATCACCTTTTACATGGTCGAGAATTTCGGCCTGTACTTTTGATTTTACGCTGCTGCCTATTGACAATTGTCCATTGGCTTCCACCAGCAGTGCTTCCAGTTCTACTTTATCACCGGCATTGCCATCCAGGTGGGGTACATACAGGGTCTGGTCTTTCTCAACTTTGTATTGCTGACCAGCTACTTTTACTACAGCTATCATACGTTAAAAATTTGTCCGAAGAACCCCTTCGGGGGCGGCAAAGGTAAGGGGAAAAAACGTACCTGCAAACGAAAAAGGCAGGATTTCCTGAGGATTTTGCCCCCAAACCACTCACCGATTTTGGCGATAAATTCACCCTGTTTTGGCCAGCCTTCTGCTATATTTGTAGGCCGCCCGGTAATCAGGGACGGAACCGGCGGTAGAATTGGTGCAAATTATATGAAAATCAAGTCTTTCTTAGCAAAACCCTTTGCTTCCTATATATATAAAGGTATCCGGAAAGGGATGGGTACAGCCTTGGCGGATCAGGATCTGATCCTGAAAAATCTGCTTAAAACCGGCCGGAATACTGAATTTGGCAAAGCCACCCGCCTGGATCAGGCTGGGACTTACGAGGAATTCAAAGAAGCGGTGCCCATCGTGGATTATGAGCAAATGCGGCCCTGGATCGATAAAATCAAGGAGGGCCGGCATAATGTTCTGTGGAAGGGCAAGCCCATTTACTTTGCCAAAACCTCAGGAACCACCAGCGGTACCAAATATATTCCGATCACCCGGGATTCTATTCCCAATCACATCAATACAGCCCGGAATGCCCTGCTTTGTTATATGGCAGAGACAGGTAATACCCGCTTCGCAGACGGAAAAATGATTTTCTTATCCGGTTCACCTGAACTGGAAAGGCTGGGAGGGATCCCGACAGGCCGCTTGAGCGGAATCGTGAACCACCATGTACCCAAATACCTTCGCACCAACCAGA
>DAORJS010000292.1:0-3766 GCA_035439185.1 Chitinophagaceae bacterium | reverse complement strand
ACCTTTTTTTCGCAGGCAGCTAAAGCACCGGCAGCGATCATAACTCCTATAATATATTTTTTCATATTAAGCATGTTTTGAATAATTATTGAAGTGGGTCAAAAGTTCCGTTAATCCATCCCGTTGTTTGTTCAATCACATAACTCTGCTGACTGAAGAAATTGGGAAGCGGATAGAAATAGTAGTTTGAAGGGATATTGATTACACTGGAACCCTCGATGGTTTGAATCGCACCCGGAACGGTAAAGACTGTTGAATAAGAAGACAAATTATTGATATTGATGGTATCTCTTGGCCGCTGACCTAATGCATTGGGAACATCGATATAGATTCTTCCGGGAACAGGCCCGCCGCTTGGAAGGGCTCCTGCAACATAAGGAAGTTTAACCGCCAGTTTATAGGATTGTCTGGCAGATATCAGATGAAGATTTCTGGTCCTGCGGAGATCCATATTTCTTTTTCCTTCCATGGCAAACTCAATCATTCTTTCATTCAGGATCAGGGATCGCATGGAAGTTATATCGGTGGCAACTGCCAGACCATAATCAAATGAACCGGCAACAATTCCCGCTCTCTGACGGATAATACGTACCCGATCCTTGGCCTCTGTCAGACGACCTGTTTCATTGGCACATTCCGCCAGGTTCATGATCACTTCTGCAAAACGCATTTCAATCCAATCCATACCACTACCACCACCGGTATTTGAACTATAAACAGCCTGTGTCGGGGTCAGGGTATTATTACAGAATTTTCTGCAATAAAAACCGGTTACAATAGTACCACTGGTTTCATCTATCACACCATTATATTGCCATTGTCTTCTGGTTGCTTTTCCGCTCAAAGGCCATACCACTCCATTATATGCTACAGTTGCATCAAAACGGGGATCCCGGTTCTGCCAGTACTGGATAGCGCTATAACCGGATGATCCGTGGGTGATAGGTAATCCGTTATTCATGGTATAAGCCTGAACCAGGTTCCAGGTAGGCTGGAAGGATCCGCTGGCCCCCGGTGCTTCAGAAACCGGACGGGTGATCGCTTCTATATTTGTTCCAAAGTCGCGGGAAGTATTGTATTTTCTAACAATCAATGCTTCTGCATGATCTTCTGTGATAAATAAATTTGAATAACTCGGAATCAATCCGTAACCATCTGCAATACACTGGTTATAGGCTGCCAGATTTGCCTGATAGGCGTCTTCCCACCGGGAAGCGATATTGGTTGGATTAAACTGCGGGCTGGCCCAGTACATTAAAGCTTTCCCTTTCATGGCCAGAGCTGCTCCACGGGACACACGACCTTTTTCAGCAGTAGGCCAGTTAGCTGGCAATAATGCTGCGGCAGAATCAAAGTCACTGACGATTGATGCAATACACTCGCTGGTTTTTGATCGGGGAACGGTTGGTATTCCATCATTAGTCAGTTGCTGAACATTTAATACCAGGGGAACGCCTCCGTAAAGAGCTACCATCCGGAAGTACACATAACCCCTGAGGAAAAAGAACTGGCCTCTCAGTGTGTTTTTTGTTTGTTCTGAAAGCACAGAGCTGGTATCGATGCCTTCCAGTGCCAGGTTACAACGACGGATATCGAAGTAACGGTTGGCTGTTACATTATTATTGGCGGTTCCGATATCGGTAACAGAGTTTTCAGCCAATGTACCATACAGAAAAGCAGTATTTCCGCCATTCATTTCATCAGAGGAAATATGAATATTTCCGGGAGCTGTTCCGGGAGCAGGCCATTGTGGCATGATCACACCGTAAGCACGGTTCAGGAACAATCCAATTGCCCCTTCATCATGCCATATTTTAGAGTCGATCCCCTGCGGATCCTCTACTTCAAAAAATTCTTTATCTTTTTTACAGGCTGCTAAAAGAGTAATAGTGGCTGTGGCAGCTATTACCAGTTTCTGACCTGTAGTGAATATATTTCTCATTTTTGTAAGTTTAGTTATTTAGCAACCGTGTGGATTATAAGCTTGCATTCACACCCAGTGAAATGGTACGTAAGGTGGGGTAGTTTGCAAAATTGGATGTATACGGATCCTTGTATTTAAACGGATTGACAATATTCCACAAATTCGTTCCTGTTAACATGATCCGCATATCCGGAATCCTGAGTTTGGAAGCCAGTTTCTTTGGCAGCTGATAAGATAACACGGCATTATTGATCCGGCTCTGTGTTCCCTGAACAGCCCACATCGTGGAGTTAGCAGTGATCAAAGGAGCATCTGCTCTGGGATATTTACCTTCCGGATTACTCGGTGTCCACTGATCAGACCAGAATTTCGCTGCATTCTGAGTAGCGTTCGGAATTTTCCTGGCTTCTGAATCGAAGAAACGTTTGCCACCGATGGACAGGTTCATGTTCATCTGCAGTTTGAATTCCTTATACGTTGCACCGAAAGTGAAACCAAATCCAACCAATGGAGTGGTTCTGTCATACATGAGCGTGGCATCACCGGCTTCTGTAATCTGACCATCACCATTTATATCTTCAAAATCCATAAATCCAACCTGTGGTTTTACGCCACCAATCAGGTAGTTCGGGTTTTTGGCAAGAATCGCATCCACATCGGCCTGTGTTTTGATAATCCCTTTGGCGATATAACCGATATTATTGGAATTATATCTTCTGGGATCGCGACCGATACCAATACCGAGCTGATCAGGTCCGAACTGACCCAGGAAGGCTTCATTATAAAATGACTGTAATAACTGACTGTTGGTCCAGCCAAAGTTGGCATCCACATTAAAGCCCCAATCCTTTCCAATTCTTGTGCGATAGCCTAATGCAAACTCTGTACCCCAGCTGATCTGACGGCCGTAGTTAATAACAGGAGGCTGAATACCGGCAGTTGGTGCAAATACACTGGCAGAATACACATCATACCCATCGTAAGAATAACGCTGGTATACATCTATCGATAAAGTGATTTTATTTTTCATCATGGTGGCATCCAGACCTACGTTGAATGTTCTGGCTTTTTCCCAGGTGATATCCAGATTCGGATACACATTCGGATCCAGACCTCCGGTATTGGTATTTCCGATCAGGATACCGGTTGTTTGGGTAAACCTTGATTCCCATAAGCGGTTACCCACCCTGTCTTCACCCACCAAACCATAAGAAGCTCTTAATTTGAGGGAATTGACAAAGAGGATATTTCTAAAAAAGTTTTCGTCACTGATTTTCCAGCCCAATCCCACGGTTGGGAAAAAGCCCCATCTGTTTTCAGGTGTAAAGTTTACCGAAGCATCTGCCCTTCCGATAAATTCAAAGAAATATTTTCCTTTAAAAGAATAGTTGAGCCGGCTAATATAAGAACGCTTTGCATTTTTAAAGTGCTGTGGGTTCCGGATGGCATCCTGAACACTACCTAAAACAGAAGGGTCGTTACTGAAGGCCCAGAACTCATCGATTCCCCGAACGATTTGAACGTTTTTAGATAAAAGGATGTTTTTGCTTTCTGCTTCGCTCTGATCAAATCCCACCATCGCATCCAGGTCATGTGAACCGAATTTACGGGCATATGATAAAGTGGTAATAAACTGATAGTTGGTTGAGGTGGTGGTTCCTTCTTCAATCTGGTCATTATTAGTGATTCTCACCAGAGGAGTAGTTGAGTTAATCTGGTTGGAATAAAGCAGGTTATTCTGACCTCTTCTCAGGAAGTTGGACACAAAATAGGAAGCATAATATCCTTTGGCATTATCGTTCCTGTTGTTACGGCCATATTGTACTCTGGCAGCCAGTCCTT
>DAORJS010000291.1:0-3782 GCA_035439185.1 Chitinophagaceae bacterium | reverse complement strand
CAGTCAGGCCCATTTCAAAAGCGGCACCAATGAGTTTACCAGTGATACCATCCGGTATAATTTTAAAACACAGGTGGGATTAACGAAGAATACCACAACACAGGAAGGAGAAATTTTTGTAAATGGAGAACAGGCAAAAAAAGTAAATGAAAACACCACCTTTATCAAAAGAGCCCGTTTTACCACCTGTAATCTGGATGAACCGCATTTTGCATTCCTTACCCCCAAAATGAAAGTGATCAATGGCAAACTGGCCGTATCCGGTCCTGCCCATCCCGAATTTGAAGGCGTACCCGTACCCCTCTGGTTGCCCTTCGGGTTTTATCCCCTCAGCAAGGGAAGGCATTCCGGATTGCTCCCTCCCCGGTTCAGTGCGAATGAACAGTTTGGTCTGGGGCTCGAAGGATTGGGATATTACAAGGTATTAAGTGAATTCTGGGATGTAAAAGTGTATGGGAATGTTTATTCCTATGGAGGCTGGTCAATCAATTTAAATCCTACCTACCGTAAACGCTATCGTTACAGTGGTGCTTTTAACCTGAGCCTGCTTGCGACCAAATTCAATTTTAAAGGGGATCCCGATTTCCTGAAAAATAAATCCTTTTCTGTAACCTGGTCGCATAGCGTGGATGGGAAGGCCAGACCCGGTACCAGTTTTTCAGCTAACGTAAATGCCGGATCAACCCGGTATAATCAGCTGGTGACCAATAATACCCGCCAGAATTTTCAGAACCAGCTGAGTTCATCTATTTCCTATTCTAAAAACTGGGTGGGTAAACCATATAACCTCACTTTATCAGCTAATCATAACCAGAATAACTCGACCCGGTTGGTGAATGTGAGTTTACCCGATGCCGGTTTTTCAGTAAGTACATTGTATCCTTTTCAGGGAAAAAATTCGGTGGGAAACAAATGGTACCAGAAACTGGGGGTGGCGTATAACGGAACTTTCAGAAACCAGTTTTCATTTTATGATACGGCTTTCCGGTTAAAAGACCTGATCGATACTTTTCAGTGGGGAGCACAACATAATTTTCCGGTAACACTGGCATTACCCCCAATAGCAGGTGGCGCTGTGATTGTTTCTCCGGGTATTTCTTATTCTCAGGTCTGGATTGCACAAAAAATGCGGCGTAAATGGGATCCGGCCAAACAAAAATCTGACACAACCATCACCAAGGGTTTCTTCACCGATCATCAGCTGACTTTTTCACTGGGATTCAATACCGCTATTTTCGGAACCTATCAGTTTAAGAAAAGTTCAAGGATACTGGGTATCCGGCATGTGATCAGGCCTTCTGTCAGCTTCAATTATAAACCGGATCTGTCAAGGCAACATTATTATACGGATACCGTATCCAGAGGATTTGCTTATCGTTTCTCCGAATTCTCCGGGGCATTATATCCCGGATATGGAGAAGGCAGAACCGGGGGAATCAGTTTCCAGCTGGATAATAACCTGGAGATGAAAGTAAGACCCAAAAAAGATACCGCTGCCGATGCAAAAAAGATTATAAAACTGATCGATGGTTTCGGTTTCAGCAGTGGTTATAATTTCCTGCGGGATTCACTGAAGCTTGACCTTTTTAATATTTACCTGCGTACCACCCTCTTCGAAAAAATAAGTATTACTGCCAATACGGTATTAGATCCCTATCAGACCAACCAGAATGGTGTGGATATTGACAAGTATGCCTGGGAAGGAGGGAAGTTTAAACTGGGAAGGCTCACCTATGGCAGTATCTCCGTCAGTACCAATTTCAAGAGCAAACCAAAGGATGCAAAAAAAGAAGAACTAAAGAAAAAGCAACAGGAACTGGCTATGCAGGATCCTAATCTGGCTGCGGATCAGCAACAGCTGTTGGCTTATAAAGACCAGAACCCTTCCGAATTTGTGGATTTCAATATTCCCTGGCAGCTGAATGTGGGATTATCTATTTCTTTTGTGAACAGATTGAAAGCCGACCTGACCGGTTTTGAAAAGGATTTTACTTCCAATGCCAATTTCAGCGGTAGTTTTAACCTTACCCCCAAATGGAATTTTTCAGTCAGCGGTTATTATGATTTTGATGGAAAAAATCTCCAGATGTTCCAGATGGGTATCTCCCGTGATATGCACTGCTGGCAGTTGTCGATTGATGTAACTCCCGTAGGGCTGTATAAATTCTTCAGTTTCTCCATCAGTCCTAAGGCATCTGTGCTGCAGGATCTCCGGATCAACCGTACCCGGTCATTCCCCAATTTCTAATTACTGTTTTCCCGGTAGTATTCAGACATAATACGGAATACTTCTTCTCTTAATTGTTCGGTGGTTTTATCCGCTGTTTCTACCGGGGAGAGAAAATGCATTTCCAGCCGGTGAGGACTGAAAAAGAGACCTTTTCCTGCAGGTAATACCTTACGGGTATTAAAAATAACAGCCGGTATAATAGCGGTACCTGTTTCAACGGCCAGCCGGAATGCCCCATCATGAAATTTTTTCAATGGTTCATTGGTACGGTTGCGCGTGCCTTCGGGATAGACCGACATATGCATGCCTTTTTTCAGCACGGCTTTCATTTTATCATAACTCCGTCGCCGGCTCTCTTCACTCTTGCGGTTAACGATGACCGATCCCTTCATATAATAAAACCCAAACAGCGGCACTTTTACAAAAGATGATTTGGCGATGGTTTTATTGGCGCCCGGAATAAAAGGGCAGGAGATGGGTACATCCATCAGCGAATTATGATTACAGGTAACAATATATGTACGCCCTTTTTCGAAATGTTCTTTTCCTTTTACTTTGAGCGGACAACCCACCAGGGGTAACCAGATCCGCATCCAGATACGGGCAATGGCAATAAAAATACCCTGTCCTTTAGGATCAGGAATCAGCCAGGTGATCATGGCAGGTATAAAAATGACCAGAAAGCTGATCATAAAACTCAGCATGGCCCAAACAGCCATCAGACGGCCCCCGATCATTTTTAAAATTTTCATAGTGCGATTATTCCGGCAAATTGTTTTTGCTTCACCATTGGCCATTCATTTTTTAAAACGCTGTAAAAGATGGAAGTCCTTCTCCGGTTATTCCACATGGTCATATGACTCCGCAGGATCCCTTCTTCAATTCCGCCCACATTTGCTAATCCTTTCCTTGCCCTGGCATTCTCCACATCGGTTTTAAATTCCACTCTCTCAAAATGCAGTTGTTCAAAAGCATGGTTCATCATGGCAAATTTAGCATGACGGTTGATGCCTGTACTTCTGAATTCTCTGGCCAGCCAGCTCCAGCCAATTTCCAGTCTTAAATCATGATAGGAGATATTTCCCATACTGCTGCTGCCACAGATTCTTCCGCTGCTTTTTTCAATGATGGTGAAAGGGCGGCGGGTACCTGCTTTTTTGTCGGCTGCAGCCAGCGCAAACCAATGGGTCAGTTGTGCCGGGTCTGACAGATTATAACTGAAATAATACCACATATCCTGATCCAGTCCGGCCAGCCGCAACATTTCATCGTAATCGGAATCTGATAATGGCCTTAATAGCACCTTATCCGTTTCAAGTGTCAGGTTTTCCGGAATGGGAATCATGTTATTCATTTGGAATTTATTCAAGTGACCAATCCACCGGCTCAATACCGGCCTTTGCAAGATATTCATTGGTTTTGGAAAAATGGCGGCAGCCAAAAAATCCGGCATGTGCTGAGAGAGGAGAAGGATGTGCGGCTTTCAGCACCAGGTGTTTGCTTTCATCAATCAGCACTCTTTTTTCCTGGGCAAATTTACCCCAGAGCAGGA
>DAORJS010000290.1:0-3787 GCA_035439185.1 Chitinophagaceae bacterium | reverse complement strand
ATATTGATGGAGTTGGGTACAAATCCTTTGGCAAAGGTTTGCGGATCACGGGTATCCAGAACGAGGGCACCTGTTTCGTTAGCAGCCACTTCAAATGCATCAGGACTCAACGCATGCTGACCTCTTTCCAGTACTTTATCAATACTGTCATAGCCCTGGATATTCATCATTACATTCAGCGGGAAGTAAGCGGGCGGGGCTACCAGTCCGGTCGTTACTTCTTTGATGAATTCTTCTTTGGTCATATCAGGACGAAGGGCATAATTGGTTTCTTTCTGATGACCCAGGGTATCGGTGGTTTCCTTGCTCATGTTTTTGCCACAGGCACTGCCGGCACCATGGGCAGGATACACAATAATATCATCAGCCAGGGGCATGATCTGATTCCGTAAGGAGTCAAATAAATACCCAGCCAGTTTATCCTGTGTCAGATCAGTGACCAGTTTCTGAGCCAGATCGGGTCTGCCCACATCACCTATAAAAAGTGTATCACCGGAGAACAACCCCACGTCTTTACCATTTTCATCCCGAAGCAGGTAACAGGTACTTTCCATGGTATGGCCCGGTGTATGTAATACTTTAAGTGTTACATCACCTACTTTGAATTCCTGTCCGTCTGTTGCAATGATCGCATCAAATGCCGGTTTGGCGTTCGGACCGTATACAATCGGGGCGCCTGTTTTTTTACTGAGGTCGAGGTGACCGCTGACAAAGTCCGCATGGAAATGCGTTTCGAACACATATTTGATCCTGGCATTATTTGCTTCTGCTTTACGCAGATAGGGTTCCACTTCACGCAAAGGATCAATCACTACGGCTTCCCCCTTGCTTTCAATATAATAGGCACCCTGTGCCAGGCAACCGGTATAAATCTGTTCTACTTTCATTGTTGATAGCATTTTATTACTGATGATTGATCAAAATTCGGAAGAGATAAAACCCTGTACAGTGACAAGCATCACAATCAATGGGAGCTGCCACCAGGGAAGAATAATTCTTTAACAATAATGTAAATACCCATGACGAGTACAAACCAGCCAAAGCCTTTTTTCAGACTGGTGGCTGAAACTTTTTTGCTCAGGGCATTACCGATAAAAATGCCGATGATGGCCAGACCGGTTACAGATAATAAAAGTGTCCAGTCCATGTCTTGTTTGCCCAGATCACCCGTGAAACCGATCAGGGATTTAGCGGCGATGATCAGTAGTGAGGTACCAACGGCCTGTTTCATGGGGAGTTTACTCAGCAATACGAGGGCAGGAATAATCAGAAATCCGCCACCGGCACCTACGAGACCGGTTAATAATCCTACGACTGCACCTTCCACAATAATCAAGGGATAATTGAATTGCTGTACGGTATTTTCTTCAGCCTTTTCTTTTTTGGTCCGGATCATGGAGATGGAAGCAAAGACCATCAGCAAGGCAAACAGGATCATCATCAGCAGTGATTTTGTTACCACGAAATCTCCAATGCTGAATACTTCTTTTGGAATAGCCGGCACAATAAAGGCCCGGGTGGCAAAGACGGCTGCGATGGAAGGGATGCCAAAAATGACCGCGGTACGGATATTGATTTCTCCGCTTTTGTATTTGGGAAAGGCTCCCACCAGACTGGTGGCGCCAACGATAAAGAGGGAATAAGCCGTTGCCAGAACGGGATTTACATGGAAAAGGTAGACCAGTACCGGTACGGTTAAAATAGACCCGCCGCCACCGATCAGACCAAGGGATATGCCGATAATAAGAGAAGCGATATAGCCGATGATTTCCATGTCTGTTATTTGTGCAAGATTAATACCCGCCGGGTTCTCACACTGTGACTGAAATCACAGCAGCTGTTGCCTACAGTAATTCGATCATGTTCCGGTGCAGTTTAACCAGGTTCCGCTGCTCCATTTTTTTAAGGAGCCGGGAGATCACTTCCCGGGAACTGTTCAGGTCATCTGCAATCTGCTGATGGGAGAGTTCAATATGCTTTTTACCACTGTCACCGGCATGTCTTTTCAGATAGAACTCCAGTCTTTCATCCATATTTCTGAAAGCGATATTATCAACGACGGATAAAAGTTCTTCAAAACGTCCGCGGTAGGTCTGGATCACGAACTGGTACCAGCTTTTATACTTATTCATCATTTCATCCATCAGCTGGATGGGAATCATCAGCACTTCAGTATTTTCTTCAGCCTGGGCCATAATTTCACTGGTGGTGGATTGAATGGCACAGATCATGGATACGGCGCAGGCTTCTCCGGGTTCCAGGTAATACATCAGGAATTCTCCTCCTTCCTGGTTCTCCCGGTAAATTTTAATACGGCCTTCGAGTACCAGTACAGTGGATTTGATAAACTGACCGGTTCGCATGATCACATCACCGGCATAAAAGGTTCTTTGCACGGCTTCTTTCTCGATCATCTCAATCAGGGCCGGTTCAAACTGCGGGAATAATTGTTTCCAGTTCATATCACAAAGTTAGTCTTCCAAAACGGTTTCCATTTTCATACTTCGGCTGCCCTTGATCAGGAGCTGACTGTTTTCAGGTTTTTCGGTTTTTAACCACTCTTTTACGGCAAGGGCATTGGGAAAGGAAATAAAAGGGTGTTGCAGCTGAAGGAAATCTCCTCCAACGAGTACCACTTTAGTCCAGGTATATTTTTTCAGCAGCTCAATAATGGATTGGTGTTCGGCCAGGCTTTCTGGTCCCAGTTCGGCCATGGCGCCCAACAGTAATATTTTTTTATCTGCCCTGATGGCTGCAAAATTTTCAATCGCCAGTTTCATACTGGAGGGATTGGCATTATAAGCATCGAGGATGATGGTATTGCTTCCTTTTTGAATTAACTGGGAACGGCTATTGGATGGAATATAATCCTCCAATGCCTTTTTGATTTTTTCATCCGGCACCCCAAAATATTTTCCAACGGCAATGGCGGCCAGTACATTGGGAAGATTATAATCCCCGACCAATCTGGTTTGAATAGGACCGGTGGTTGCTCCTTTTGTTACCGCTACTTCCAGAAAGGGTTCACTTTTCAAAGCCCTTCCTTCAATATCGGCTTTTGTAGTTCCGTATGTAAAGACTTCAGTAATCCCCTGGCTCATCTCCCGGAGATAATCATAATCCCACATCACAAAGGCAGTACCCTTGTGTTGACGCAGGTGATCAAATAATTCACCTTTTCCTTTTTTGACACCTTCCACGCCTCCAAATCCTTCGAGATGGGCTTTCCCGCAATTGGTGATCAGGCCATGCGTTGGTAATGCATAGGTACAATAGGCAGCGATTTCTTTCTGATGGTTGGCACCCATTTCCACGACAGCTATTTCAGCATCTTTTTTTATTTTCAAAAGGGTGAGCGGGATACCAATATGGTTATTGAGATTTCCTTCGGTGGTATAGGTTTTGAATGTTGTATTCAATACCGCATGAATTAATTCCTTGGTGGTTGTTTTGCCGTTGCTTCCGGTAATAGCCAGTACCGGAAAGGGTTTACCGGTGGGTGCTGTACTGAATTGCTGGCGGTGGTATTTAGCCAGTTGCTGCAGTGTTGTCAATACATCAGTCACAAGTATTGTTCTTCCTTCTATCTGATATGCGGGTTCATCAATTATGGCAAAAGCAGCACCTGCATCCAGCGCTTTTTGAGCAAAAGCATTGCCATTGAAGTTATCTCCTTTGAGTGCAAAAAAAAGATCACCGGATTTCAGTTTCCGCGTATCGGTTTGCACGGAAGGATATTGCAGGTAATGCTGATAGAGTTCGGCTATTTCCATTTGACAAAAATAAG
>DAORJS010000289.1:0-3793 GCA_035439185.1 Chitinophagaceae bacterium | reverse complement strand
TCACTGGAAGGCGCTGAAGATGGAGTCGCTACAGGAACAGGAATGGCAGCTGTCTTTGCCACATTTATGACTTTCCTCAGCAAGGGTGATCATATCATCTCCGCCTCTGCCGTCTTTGGATCTACCCATACCATCTTAACGAAGTATATGCCGAAATGGGGGATTGAATATTCCTATTTCAACATGAGTAATCCGGAGAAGATTACCGAACTCATTCGGCCGAATACAAAAATGCTTTATGTCGAGACACCCTCTAATCCGGGTCTGGATATTATTGATATCGAAGCGGTGTCAGCTATTTGTAAAAAGAATAATATCCTTTTGGTGGTCGATAATTGTTTTGCCACTCCGGCCGTACAGCAACCGATTCGCTTTGGAGCTGACCTGGTCCTGCATTCCGCCACCAAATTTATTGACGGACAGGGAAGAGTTTTGGGTGGTGTGGTAGTTGGGAAAAAGGAACTGATTAAGGAAATGTATCTCTTTATCCGGAATACCGGACCCTCCATGAGTCCTTTTAATGCCTGGGTGCTCAGCAAGAGTCTGGAAACATTATATGTGCGGATGGATCGTCATGCTGATAATGCGCTTGCACTGGCAAAAGCCCTTCAGGATCATCCTCAAATCAGCCGGGTAAAATATCCTTATCTCGAATCTCACCCCCAATATGCAATTGCTAAAAAGCAAATGAGCAATGGGGGAGGCATCGTTACTTTTGAGTTAAGGGGTGGAGTAGAAAGCGGGAGAAAATTCCTGGATGCTTTGCAAATGCTTTCAATGACCAATAACCTGGGTGATAGTCGCAGTATTGCCTCACACCCCGCCAGTACCACGCATTCCAAATTATCAGAAGCAGAAAGACAGGAAGTGGGGATCACACCTGGCTTAATCCGTATATCCGTAGGGCTGGAACATATTGATGATATCCTCGCTGATATCCGCCAGGCATTAGATAAATGCTGAGTCTATTTCTTTTTTCGCTTTTGTAATTGCTGGATGGTGGCCCGCATATCTTTAGGTAAGGGGGCTTCAATGGACACCAACTCATCATCCATATCCGTAAAGCTTAATTGAAAAGCGTGCAGAGCCAGTCTGCCAAGGATCGGCCTTTCCTCTTCCACATCCTTCGACAATTTAAATTTTGATTTGAGGGAAGACACCAATACCGGCTTGCCATCACCGTATAACGGGTCACAAACTATCGGATGCCCGATATCTTTCATATGTACCCTGATCTGATGCGTGCGGCCGGTATGAATGCGAAATTGAAGGAGTGAATAGATGCCAAACGACTCCAGCACTTTATAATCAGTAAGTGCTTCTTTTCCTTTCCGGTGAACGATCATCGTTCCATTCTGAGCCGGATGCTCTGCAATCGGCGCATCAATACTCCCTTCTTCTTCAGTGGGAACTGCTATTACCAGGCCCTGATAAATTTTCTGTGTTTGGCGGGCTTCAAACTGCTGCGACAAAAATTTGTGAGCGGTTTCATTCTTGGCAAAAATGATCAGGCCACTGGTGTCCTTATCCAGCCGATGCACCGTAAAAATGTTGCCATATTTTTCTTTGAGTAAGCTCTTCAGTGATATCTCCTTCCCTTCCCGGTCCGGGATCGACAGTAGCCCCGAAGGTTTATTGATGGCTACCCAATCTTCATTTTCCTGAATAATGTAATTGTCAATCTTCATTTACTGCTCAATATCATTTCGTGAATTCGTCGCTAATTTTTCAACGAATATTTTATGCCACTAATTCACTAATTTTTTTTCGTGTATTCGTGGCTAAGTTTTCGGTGAATATTTTTTTGCCACCAATTCATTAATTAACTTTTTCGTGAATTCGTGGCTAACTTTTTTATGAATAATTTTCGCCACTAATTCACTAATATATTTTCGTAGTTACTTGCCTTTTCCGAAGTGTTTGAGGTCTCTCACTTCTTTTTCGGTGAGGAAACGCCATTTGCCGCGATCCACATTTTTCTTGGTCAGTCCGGCAAATACCACCCGGTCCAGATTTCTGACATCATAACCCATGTGCTCAAATATCCGTCGCACAATCCGGTTTCGTCCACTATGAATTTCTACACCTACCTGCGTCCGGTCTTTCGCATCAGCCCAGGCCAGTACATCTACCTTCGCGGGTCCATCTTCCAATACAACACCATTGAGGATGCTTTCAAAATGATCTTTTTCCAAAGGTTTATTCAGGGTTACATGGTATACTTTCTTGACTTCATTGCTGGGGTGGGTTAATTTCTGGGCCAGTTCACCATCATTGGTAAATAAAAGCACACCTGAAGTATTTCTGTCGAGACGGCCTACCGGGTACACCCGTTCCGGTGTGGCATTACGGATGATATCGAGAACAGTTTTTCTTCCCTGCGGATCATCGGTGGTGGTAATAAAATCCTTGGGCTTATTGAGCAGGATATACACCAGGTTTTTGGCGATATAGGCTTTCTTGCCATTGACCCTGATATCATCATTGGCCGATACTTTATGTCCGGGTTCTGTAACCGTTTCTCCATTTACTTTCACCAGTCCTTTTTTCACGATCTCGGCTGCTTCTCTTCTGGCAGCAATACCGGAATGAGCAATGAACTTGTTCAGCGGCATGGTACCAGGAGTAATTTTCCGGGCATGGGCCACAGGGGCAGCTGCCTGTCCTTTGGCTCTTTCCTGCTGGTTGACATTGGTGGTTGTTCGGGAACGGGTTTCTGCTTTCTTTTTCTCGAAGTACTCTTCTCTTTCCTTCTTGATCTTTCTTTTTTCCTGTTTGAACTGTTCCTTAATGGCCGCATTGCTCTTGCGGGTGCTGAACTTACTGAAGTTGTTGGAGGATTTCTTTTTCATGATGTATTTGCTGTTTTACAACAGGTGAGGGGCAAAGATAACGAAATTAAATCCCTGCAGCTATTTACAGCATTTATGAAGCAAAACTGCTTTATATCAACCCTTTTATTTTTTTGTAAACATATAAGCGCAAGAAAAAGCCCGCTAAATCATTAGCGGGCCTTTATCCGGGTTTCTTCTTCTGTTTTTAGATCGTTTCTTTCGACATATCCGGCTTTTTACCACCTTTATGCGGGCCATGATGCCTTTGTTCTTTCATTTTTTTAAGTTGCTCTTCCGTAAGGACTGACTTCATATGCTCCTTTTGTTTTTTCATCACTTCTTTCATTTCTTCCCTTTTCTTTTCTTCTGAAAGTGATTTGTTTTCACGGATCGCTTTTATTTTTTCTCCGGTTTCTTTTCTGCTTTGTTGCAGTTTGGATGATTGTTCATCAGTTAATCCCAGGTGCTGTTTCATTCTTTCTGCACCCTGCTTCCTTCTGTCTTCCATTTTGGAATGCTGATCTGCTTTCATTTTTTCCAGCTGCTTTTTCTGGTCAGCTGTCAGGATTTTTTCCATACCGGATTTCTGCTCCTTGCGCAGGTTCTCCATCCTGGATTTCCATTCTTTTACTGTGATGTTATCATTTTTCCTGAGTTCATCCATTTGTTTACGGAAACTTTCCTTCTGCGTCTTCATTTGTTCTTTTTGCGCATCGGTCAGGTTCAGTTGTTTGAAGTCCATTCCGCCGGGACGGTGATGGCGCATCCCTTTTTCGCCATGAGGTTTGTAGCCATCATGTTTGCGTTCGGGAATTTCCTGGGCACGGGTTGCAAACACAACAGACAATGCCAGGGCGGTAGCCAGTATTTTTTTCATGGTTTTTTCTTTTTTGTTTGGACGCCGCTGGTTCTTCAAAACCTTCGGCAGGGCCGTTATAAATATTTGTGAACGATTATAC
>DAORJS010000288.1:0-3794 GCA_035439185.1 Chitinophagaceae bacterium | reverse complement strand
TGATTCATTTCCCCGAAGGCCAAAATAATAAATCCCTGCACCCAATAACAATACCGCACAGGCTGCGGCTGCATATCGCCAGATAGGGATCACTTTCCCTGGTTTTGTAAATTGTAATCTTCTCTTGACCTCCTCCAGTTTTCGTTCTGTATCCCGCTCAGCGTACCATGTCAAAAAATCACGGACCATGGATTCGTCCGTCAGGTCCTCGAAGATCTGCATGTTGAGTTCACTTTGCTGCATCCACCGGTCCAGTTCCTCTTCATCTTCTTCAGAAATAGTTTCCTGGATGAACTGGCTGATCAGGTATGCTGCCCTGAAATTTTGTTCAAGTTCTGCCTGGTATGGTACCGAAGCTTTCATACAATAAATTTAATTGTTAGGCGCCGTAGGTATATGATCCGGAAAGGACAAAATGCCGGACATACGAATCCCGGTTTTTTTTCTGACATTTAATTAATCAAAGTGAAATTTTAGTTTTCCTAAGTGCCATGATGGCCCGCAGGCGTTGCCGGGTTACGGTGTCGGGTTCAATATTGAGTTGGGCGGCGATTTCTTTGTTGGACTTTCCTTCTAAATAATACAGGCGGATGATTTGCCGGAGAGATGGGGAAAGCGAATCGATGAATTGATAAAGTTCCCTGGCCGTTTCAGCCGCAATAACAGCTACTTCAATACTGGGTTCATTTCTGACCGGCTCATTTAACCCAACCTTCCTTTTCTGCTTTTCCAGGTGTTTCAGGCACTGGTTTCGCACAGAACTGTACAGGTAGCTTTTAATAGCTTTTATATGACTTAACCGCTCCCGGCGTTGCCATAGCTGCACAAAACAATCCTGCACCAGGTCCTGGGCGGTATCGGGATTGGAGATGATGCGGTTGGCAAAATAGCTAAGTGCAGAAAAGTATTCCCGGAAAAGGCAGTCAAAAGCAGCCTCCTCTCCCCGCCGGAAGGAGTCAGCAAATAAAGGGTCCTGTGTACCTTTTAGCCGAAGCACTATAGCGATACAATGTTGACATTCCGGGGAGTCTTTGAGTGGAATTCGCAACAAAAAAAAGACGTGGAACTCCACAAATCGGCTTGGAGGCCCTAGGAGGCCCTTGGACACAATAAGGGAGCCCACGCCTAAACGTGAGCCCTTGCTTATCGTCTTGTGTCCAATGAAAATTCCTAGGTTTCCAAGACAAGACTCAAAGCGAAAGCTTCAAATAAGTTAATTCAATATGAAGATTCGCAAATTATTTAACCAGTTATAAAAGTATGAAAAAAGATACATTTCGTATGCTTTTGATTACATAATGTTAGTTTTTAGCAACTTATACACAGGACGCCGCTAACTTTTCAGGAATCACAACAACAAAATGGCGGCAGAGGAAAAACAAAACTCATTTAAAGGTCTGAGATCAATGTTTCTTGCGGGAAGCGTAAGCAAAATGCGTGACATTGAAGACCTATACCCGACAAATATTGCAAAATCTCTGGGTTTAAATCATAGCAGGTATATTGAAAAATTATACAAACCAGAGGAATTTAATTTCAGACACATTTGGGAGCTTTCTAAATTGTTGGATTTAGATGTTCAATTAATCATTGACGTAATAAAAAAAGAGCTTACAAATAAATCAAAAGCAAGTAAGAAAAAATCATGACACTATACTAGTTCTGCTACCAAAATGCCCGCCTTCGGAAAATGAACGAGTATTAAAATAATGGGGCAAATGCTGGTGTTAAGTTGCAGAAGTAAAGGCTGCAGACATCCTTTCTTGTTCAGCAGTAGAAATTTTACAGGCTGTTGCCACTTTCCTCCAGTCTTTCACTACAGTGGAAATATGTTGTATGATCTGCGCAGCTTTACCATCTGACAGACGAAAATAACCCGCTACTTCCATGGCGGTATCCAGATCCAGTGAGTTATCTGTTTCTGTGATAGCCAGGCTTAGCCCTTTTCCGTATTCATTGGGGTTAATATCATATGCCGGGGAAAGCAGCCATCCTTTTTCCGAAAGTAAAAAACCGTGGTTACGCAGGTGGTCGTCGGTGTTTTTAACGCAGATACTGAATACAATTCTTCGCCAAAGTTCCTCGAGATCATTTTCTACCGAAGCGCCGTGCCGGGATATAAACTCCATCAGTTCCAGGTAACTTGCGCCGGAGGCTTCCTCTCCGTCCATATGACCCAGCAAGGTCATGGCAGAGGCAAAATGAATCCGTTCCCCTGCAATGGTCCTGTCAAAACGTTTTGTGAGATAGGTATGATAGCGGTTGTTAAACTGCAGCAACCTTCCTTGAGCGACATTGATCCCTGCGCTTATGGCAAGTTGATTGGTTACCATTTCCCAGGCTGCTATATCTTTATCATCGTTCCTGCTGGGGAATTTTGCGATCCATAAATTATTATGTTCATCCACCACACTTGCTTTTGGCCGGGCTCCTCCTAAAGAAGAACCAGGGGCTATCAACAGATTCATCCATTTCAGGTATTCCGGGTCATCTGTATTGTCTTCTTCAAATTTAAAACTCGCATGCTCCAATTCTCTTAGCGATGTCCATGGTGGAGCAGCCATTGTCTTGTTGTCGTTGAGGAAAGGGCCATCATGCGCTGATTTAAAACGCAGTGCACCCATCCTGTGCCCATCATATACGCCTAATAAAAAATCTGATTCCAGTAATTTTTTTGCAGCCCTGCCCTCCTGTTTTGCTATAGCAACTTCCCTTCGTTGCATCAATACTCTTCCCCACCTGTCCGGACATGAATCCAGGAAAACACCAAAATTGGGTTTATCATCCCGTGGATAATAGGACCCTGAATAAAGTTGCAGGTCTGGATCTATCATTTGGGAAAAGCCGGATTGCAACCATTCCTCCGCATATTCGAAAGAAAAGGTTTCCTTTCCTTTCGATGCTGTAACGGACAATATACCCATTAGCGAAGGCGCTTGTAAACCCAGCCAATGAGCATACACTTGAATTTCTTTTTTTGAATTTGTTGCTGCCATATCTTTATTTTCTGGGTGCCCTTTGCTTTACTGTCAATTTTGCATCCTGAAGCTTTCTGCCTAGTAAATCATCCGCTGCCACTTTTAATAAATCCTTTTCCAGGTTCAATACAAAAAGCACCTGGGCATAGGAGCCCATAGCAACCCCCGGTTGGCCCTTTTCTATGGAGTGCAGGGTTGGCCGGCTGATATTAGCCCTTTCTGCCACCTGCTCTGCACTTAACTTACGGCGTAACCGGGCCAGCTTAATATTCTCACCAAGTTCTGTCAGGATTTTAGCGGTGCTCGGCAATAGTTGAGGCTTCCTACCTTTCATAATGCTAATTATATTTTACAAATATATCATAATTTGTAAAATATTATTTACATTAAAACAAACTTCCAGCATATATATTCAGGCTAAATAGACGGCTGCTTGTAAGGTATTGTTGTTCAACACAATAAGCAAGGTGACAATTTCATTATGCCTGCTCTCTTTAAAACCCCCGCCTCTCTTTTCTCCAGTCATTTGGGGTCATCTTAAACCGCTTGCGGAAGGCATTAATAAAGCCCGGCAAGGTTTGATATCCGGACAGGTCGGCGATTTCTTTCAGTGGTTTGTCGGTTTTTTCCAGCAACAGTTTGATATGCTCCATTTTCCGTTGCATCAACCGGGGGAATAATCCGATGCCAAATACCTTTTCATAGTTTTTCTTCAGCGTCACAAAATTGGTCCCCAGCTTTCTGGCCAGTTCAGGGATGGTTATTTTGCCATCCAGGTTATTGGCCATGATCCGGTCAGCCTCATGCATCTGACCG
>DAORJS010000287.1:0-3809 GCA_035439185.1 Chitinophagaceae bacterium | reverse complement strand
ACCGTATAGTTTCAGCGGCACGATCGATAGTTGGGCCAGCGGTGTATTATTTGATCTGGTAAATGTGGATGGCAATGCGCTTCGTTTTGGTAACCGCGGACAGGATGCCAATGGTGCCGGGTGGACTGCGGCCAACAGTGTTTTCTGGAACTGCACAGCTGCAAGAATTGATTGTTACCAACCGCCCACCGCCCAGAACTATTCCTTTGGCAGCTGGGCACAGTTTGCCGGTGATGGATACTGGGGTGAATCCAATAATACGATTAGCCCGAGAAGTTTATTCTACCAACAGTTAAAAGAAAGGCTCAATAAAAATACAGATGCACAGGCACAACTGATGCCGCTGGTAACCGAAGCCAGCAGCAGCCCTTCCGTAGAAACGGCTTTGCAACTGACCAAAGAAGCAGCCACACCCCGCCTCCTCTTAAGAAACTGGATTGATGCAGCGGCGAAACGGAATCCTGTTACTACGACATCAGCGGATGCGGTTATGCTGGATGAATCCAAAATCAAACCTCCCTTTGTATTTAAAAAGGCAGCAGCCCTGCAAGTGAAAAACGGCTGGCTGGTAAGAGGTGAGGAAGTATTAACGGGCAAAAGACAAGGCGTACAATGGTGGAGTGGCGGACTGCAGCCTTCAGATATTAAAAATGCCAAAGCCCATCTCACCCGTTTTGTTCCCGGTCGTACCGGTAAGGGACTCACAGATGATTTATTGGAAGTAGTAGCCGAAATGAAAACAAACAATACCATCGCACTCGAACATAATTACGGACTTTGGTATGACCGCCGCAGAGATGATCATCAGCGTGTCCGCCGGATGGATGGAGAAGTATGGCCGCCTTTTTATGAACTGCCATATGCAAGGAGTGGAAAGGATACGGCCTGGGATGGTTTGAGTAAATATGATCTGAATAAATTCAATCCTTTTTACTGGAGCCGCCTGAAACAGTTTGCCGACCTCGCCGATCAACAGGGGCTGGTATTGGTCCACCAGAATTATTTCCAGCATAATATCATTGAAGCCGGCGCACATTATGCTGATTTCCCCTGGCGTACTGCCAATAATATTAATAATACCGGATTTAATGAGCCGGTGAATTATGCGGGTGATAAAAGAATTTTTTATGCTGAGCAATTCTATGATATCAGTAACCCGGTCAGAAAAGCGCTGCATAAAAAATACATCCGTCAATGTCTTGATAATTTCAAAGACAATAGCGGAGTGATTCAACTAATCAGCGAGGAATATACCGGTCCGCTTCATTTTGTAAAATTCTGGCTGGATGTGATCCGTGAATGGGAGAAGGAAACCGGCAAGCATCCGGTCATCGGTTTAAGTGTAACCAGAGATGTTCAGGATTCTATTTTAGCAATCCCACAGTATGCAGCAGTAGTGGACCTGATTGATATCCGTTACTGGCATTACCAGGCAGATGGAACATTGTATGCACCAAAGGGCGGACAAAGTCTCGCTCCCCGTCAGCATGCAAGATTACTGAAACCCAAAAAGACCAGTTTTGAACAGGTCTATCGGGCAGTAAAAGAATACCGGGATAAATTCCCCGGCAAAGCCATTATGTATTCAGGGGACAGTTACCCTGAATTCGGTATTGCTGCATTTATGGCCGGCGGAAGTTTATGCAGTTTGCCTGAATCAGTCAGCCAGGAAATGCTGCAATTGGCTGCCGGGATGAAACCGGTTGCATCCGGGAACAAGGAATACAAACTCAGTAACGGAAATAAATCCATCCTGTACAATACCAATACCAAAACAATCACCATTCAATAAAACCAACAAACCGCATGCAGCCTACTGCTCCAATGCCCGCTTCAAATAATGCATCTACCGGTAACGGAAATAAATACCTCGTTCCATTTATTCTCGTCGCCTTTCTTTTCTTTTTATGGGGGATGGTACACAATCTGGATGGCATCCTTATTCCGCATCTGAAAAAAGCTTTTCAGTTGTCCAATACAGAAAGCATGCTGATTGATAGTGCGATCTTCACTGCCTATTTTCTGATGGCCATCCCGGCAGGTATGATCCTGAAAAGATGGGGGGATAAAAAAGGAATCATCACCGGACTGATCATTGCAGGCATCGGTGCCTTTCTGTTTGTCCCGGCTGCGAATACCACCACTTATTTTATTTTCCTGATTGCCCTCTTCATTGTCGGTTGTGGCATTACGATACTGGAAACAGCCGCCAATCCTTATGCGGCTATTCTGGGTAATCCCAAAACAGCCAGTACCCGACTGAACCTGGGGGCAGCCGTGAATGGACTGGCAGTATTTATTGCCCCCTTACTCGGCACCCGCTTTATTTTTTCCGGGATTCAACATAGCGATGCAGAACTGGCAGCGATGACGGAAGTTCAAAAAGCTGCTTATTTATCTATGGAAGTCTCAAGGGTGAACACTACCTATATCTGCATCGCCCTGGGCTTTATTGCAGTGGCCGTCATGTTCTTCCTCTTCCGTTTGCCGGAGGCGAAAGATACCAGTAAGACGGTAAAGCTCTCCGAGTTCGGGCAGGTGTTGAAACACCGCCATCTTCGCTGGGCCGTAATTGCACAATTTTTTTATGTAGGAGCCCAGGTATGTGTGACCAGTGTATTCGTCCGTATGGCGATGAAATACGGAGGAGTAAATGAAGTGGAAGCAGGCAACAAACTCGGCTATCTGTATGGAGCTTTATTTCTGAGTGGCAGATTCCTGGGGACCATCCTCACCCGGTATTTTTCTTCCAGCAGGTTGTTGATGCTCTTTAGTATTGGTGCAGCACTGTTCAGTGTTATTGCGATTACCGGGCATGGGCAGATCGTGATTTATGCCATGAGTATAGTCGGATTTTTTATGTCGATCATGTTCCCTACCATTTTTGCGCTGGGGCTGGTGGGATTGAAAGAAGAAACAAAGGCCGGCAGTTCTTTGCTGGTGATGGCCATTGTGGGTGGAGCGATCCTGCCACCTGTAATGGGACAGATTGTAGACTGGCAAAACGATAATATTAAAATAGGATTTGCCATTCCTTTGATTTGTTTCCTGGTTATCCTGTTCTTTTCGGGCTGGAGATACAAACCTGACGGCACGCCGGTATTAGAAGGTCAGCAGACAGCCTGATTTAAATAAGTTTGATTGATTCAAAGCATGACGGTATATGTTTGGAAGGGGTTTAAAAAATACAATCGCAATGATTGCTTTGTTGCTTTGTTGCAGAAGCGATGGGCAGCCTCTATCATTAAAGGTTGCAGCTAATCATCGGTTCTTTACAACGGCAGATGGCAAGCCTTTTTTCTGGCTCGGTGATACCGGATGGCTGCTCTTTGTCAAATGCACAAGGGAAGACGCGGTATTTTATCTTGATACCAGGAAACAACAGGGTTTTAATGTGGTACAGGTGATGGTACTCCATGATTTCAACAATACAAAAAATGTGTATGGTGACTGGGCGTTAAACGATTTTGATGTGACAAAACCCGCTACCACTATCGGTTCAGACTTCCGCAATGCAGATGAATATGATTTCTGGGATCATGTGGACTTTATCATTGATGAAGCCGCCAAACGCGGTATTTATATGGCCCTCGTTCCCACCTGGGGCAGTAATGTAAAATCAGGTAAGATCAATGAGCAGCAGGCAGAAACCTATGCTAAATTCCTGGCCAAACGGTACCGGAACAAAAGCAATATTATCTGGCTAAACGGAGGAGATATCAATGGAAAGGACGGATATGCAGTCTGGGAAAAAATAGGTTCCACGATCAAAAATTTTGATCCCAACCATCTCATGACCTTTCATCCCC
>DAORJS010000286.1:0-3823 GCA_035439185.1 Chitinophagaceae bacterium | reverse complement strand
CCTGCTTTAAAAATTCCATCCCATGTAATTCCTTCATCTCAATATCCAGGAACACCAGATCCGCTTCTCCGTTCAGCACACGGGTCAACCCATGCCGGGGCCTTGTAGTCAGGTCAACCAATTGCAAGGATGGCGTCTGCTGAATATATCCGGCCAGCACATTCAAAGCCAGCGGCTCATCGTCTATGATCAGGCAACGGATACTCATTCTGCAACAGGAAGTTTTAATTCTACTTTAAAAACATCATCTGATGTATTCGTTGAAAAAAAATACTGATGTGGCAGGTACAATAGTGACAGCCTTCTGCGCAGATTCGTTAACCCAATTCCACCTTTTTCAGCAGGGCTTTCCGAAATTTTATTCAGCAAAATGATACGGAGCCAGTTTTTTTCTTTGGTTATTTCCAGCCGGAAGGGCTGCGCAGGATCGGAGAGGTCGCCATGTTTCAATGCATTTTCCACAAGCGGTACCAGTAACAGAGGGGGTATTTTTGCAGCAACAGTATCCGGACTTACAGAGATGACGGTCTGCAAGGGCCGGTCATGCCGCAGTTGTTCAATCGCCAGCAGGTTATTGATATAGGCAAGTTCCTTTCCCAGCCCGGTTAATTCCTCCCGTTGATATGTAACATACCGCATCATGTCTCCCAGTTTCAAAACAGCATCGGCCGTTCCGGGATGTTTGTCCAGCGCTAATGAATATAGATTGTTGAGGGAATTGAACAGAAAATGCGGATTCATTTGTGCCTGCAGAAAATTCAATTCAGCTTTCCGGTTGAGTTCTTTCATAGCGGCCTGCTTTTGAAGATTCCGGAACATTTCATCAAATAAAAACAACACAAAACCAATAAAGATCCGGATCAGACCAAAATAGACATTGTCAATAACATAATAACGGAAAGTGATATGGGAATAATAATTTCCATAACCCAAAAAGCGGGGAAAAAGAATCTCTTCAACCAGATATCGGAAGAGAATAAAAAATACTAACAGGGATACAATGGCCACCAGTAATTTCCAGCGTGGCCTCCGGTGAAAATAAGGCCGGAACACCATGAAATGGGCCAGAGCTACTGTGAGAACTGTGTATGTATAAAACGAAATGTCAAGGGGTTCAAACATCCTGCTCCAGGGAATAGGCAGCCCGGCATTGGCATTACCCATAATACTAAATCCCCAGAAATACATGAAGAAGAAAAAAACATAGACCCCAACCAGTGCCTTTTTACTCATAATACGAATCTACGGTAAAGCGGCTTTTCTAAAATCGTATGTCTGCAAAACCTTTGTTTTTATCTGCCAATCCACATCATATACAACTGGCAGACAAAAGAACCGCTTTGGCAGAACAGATTTGGCCGCTCATCAATCCCGGTTAAAATTTGGTAAAAGATTTTATATGAGATACCTGTTCCTGATTGTCGTCCTGACCATTTCTTTATCCGGTATAACCCAAAAAGTGGACTGGAAAAAAATAAAATCCTATCAACCCGACAAGATTCTGCTGAGAGGGGACAGACAACCCACCAAAGTTTTATTGCTGGGTACCTTTCATTTCGGGTACCCCAATCTGGATGGACATAAAACCGATTCATCCAGATTTATTGATGTAAAATCTCCCCAACGGCAAAAGGAAATAGAAGAACTGGCAGCAGTGATCAAACGCTTTCAGCCAACAAGGATTTATGTGGAATCAAGCGATCAACCCTGGATTGATTCGCTTTACCGGGAATACATGGCGGATAAATACAAACTGGGCCGTAATGAAATTTTCCAACTGGGATTCAGGGTAGGCAAACTAATGAATCTCTCCAGCATATTTGCCGTTGATACATGGCCTTTCTCCAGCGAATTTGAAACAAAATATTCCTGGATTGATTCTTTATGGACTTACGCTAAACCGGTTGACAGTACCCGTGATTTGTACTGGGCTGCCAGATACAAAGAGCTGTATAATGCAGGGGATTCACTGGAGCTGGGATTAACCATGCTGGAGAATTTTCTATGGATGGCTGAACCTTCCACACTGCAACGGATGCATGGTCATTATCTGGCTTCCGGATTCAGTTCTGCAGAATTACCCGGGAGTGGCGGGCAACAGGGACCGGATATTCTTTCTATCTGGTGGTATAACCGCAATCTCCGCATCTTCAATAATATCTTAAGGACCCAGCCCACATCGAATGACCGCATCATGGTGTTATTTGGCAACGGCCATATGCCAATATTAAAGCACTGCTTTTATTCTTCTCCTGAATTTGAAGTGGTGGAGTTGAAATCTCTGCTGAAGTAAAGCCATGTAAAAAAAACCGGGTATTAGTTATTTAATACCCGGTTTCATTGTATTAGATGGCTTATTGACAGGCTGGTAAAACCCCGGCATCATATTTCCAGATTCCTGTTCCATAAGTGGCCACATACAAATACCTGGGTTGAACCGGGTCGATCACAATATCAGAAACCGGTACCTGATGTAGCAGAAGACCGGCTGTAATGGATTTAAAACTATTTCCATTATCCTGACTGATCAATACACCACCGCGGTGATATAATTTATGATGCCAGGCTCCAAGAGATATATAAATACGGGAGGGACACAGGGGATCAGCTTCCACATCAGAGACCGCATGACCAGCCCCGACAGCTCCGGGCAGGAGTTGAAAATCACCTGCACCAGGCAATCTCCGGTAAAGGCCTTTAGAAGTGGCTGCAAAAAAACTGCCTCCCGATGCTGTGGAATAGATCACTTTCAATACAGCTCCGCCGAATCCGGAATTTAATCCAAATGGTTTCCAGGTAATACCCTGATCAGTGGAACGATAAATTCCATGTTCGGAGGTACCGGTCAGTATAGACAGATCCTTTCCCATCCAGACACATACCGGTTTCGCATTATCTGGTAAAACGGAAGTATACCAGGTGCTGCCACCCGTGCTACTGATCAATATCTTTCCGAAAACACTGGCCATGCAAACCTTGTTGGCATCTGCTGGATTGATTGCAATGGTGGCATGGGTCCAATGAAAACCATAAGGTGCTGCCGGAACAGAAAGTACATTCCATGCAATCTCCTTTGGAGATGGAGCACTGGCTGCATTTACTGTTTTACTGATAACGGCTCCGTCACAACTCACCCCATAAGCTATGTCTGGATTTGATGGTGCAATGGCTAATGCTATTTTATCACCACAACCATCTTTTTGATACAAAATATTCCAACTGCCCCCTCCATCATCTGTTGCCATATTGCCATTATCCTGCGCCCCGGTAAAAACTCTTCTGGTCGTCTGGTCCCCTTTCAGGTGTAGCAAATTCACATAATAGGAATGCCAGCTCACAATACCTGTTGCGGAAACCTTGACAGGTTGGGATGGAATATTTAGTCCGTCACATTTCCATCTGGCCATCGCATAATATGCTCCTGATGAAACCCCATCGGTGCCAGCCCACAGAAAACCACCGGTTGGATAACTGGCATAATACAAAGACCGGATATCAGGATGCAGATTGGGAAAATATATTGATGACCAGCTTTTCCCAAAATCGGACGTAGCAACGATATTGACTCCGCCTGCGATAATAAGATTGGCTGAAATGGCAAGTAGTCTGATAGGATAAATACCCATGACCGGCTGATTAGGGCATGGGTTCCAGTTCTTGCCATCAATACTGGTATAAAAATAACTTTTACTAGAGGGCCCTGAAATAACCGATAAGAGCAATCTGTCAGCAGATTTACACCAGACAATATTTGAAACTGCTGATTGTTGCGGTAAACCGGTATTGGCAGGTTCCCAGCTCAGACAGGTTTTACCGGGCATCC
>DAORJS010000285.1:0-3849 GCA_035439185.1 Chitinophagaceae bacterium | reverse complement strand
CCAATCCAGAGCCACTGATCAATCCTGTTGGTCACAACTGCATAAAGCATATAAAAAATCACCACATTGAAAAAAAACCAGATCAGCGTGTGGATTGATTTGATGATGATCAGTTTTGTATTCTTTTTGATAGCCATAAAAGAAGTGATGGAGAAGATAAAAGGGGACAGATTCCTGCTTCTTCCGGACTTATTGCAAAGATAATCCCCGGCCTTTATCAGGCCCCTGCTTTACCTTACCTTTGCGGACTTAAAAACAGGTTTAGGCTGCTATAATACAGCCGGCCTCACCGGGAACAGAAACCCGATTTAAACATGAAATTTCACAACGAAATACAACGCCGCCGCAGTTTTGCGATTATCAGTCACCCCGATGCCGGTAAAACGACCCTGACGGAGAAATTCCTTTTGTTTGGAGGAGCGATCCAGGTAGCCGGTGCGGTGAAGAGCAATAAGATCAAGAAACATGCGACCAGTGATTTTATGGAAATCGAAAGGCAACGGGGTATCTCTGTGGCTACTTCGGTCATGAGTTTTGAATACAATGGTATTTTGATCAACCTGCTCGATACACCGGGTCACAAGGATTTTGCGGAAGATACGTATCGGACCCTGACCGCTGTGGACAGTGTGATCCTGGTAGTGGATAGTGTGAATGGGGTAGAGGAACAGACCCGCCGGCTGATGGAAGTATGCCGGATGAGGGATACTCCTGTAATCGTTTTCGTCAATAAAATGGACCGGGATGGTAAGAACCGGTTTGACCTGCTGGAAGAAATTGAAAAAGAATTGTCCATCTCCCTCCATCCAATGACCTGGCCGATCAACAGTGGAAAGGATTTTAAAGGAGTGTATAACCTGCATAGTAAAAATCTTTTATTATTCACTGCGAATACAAAAGCAGACGAAGACAGTATTGCCATTGCCAATATTCATGATACCATCCTGGATGCCAAACTTGGTGACCGGGATGCAGCTCAGTTAAGAGAGGATGTGGAGCTGGTGGATGGGGTGCATGGACAATTAAGTGTTGATGACTATCTGGCCGCTAAGGTGGCACCGGTATTCTTTGGTTCGGCGATCAATAATTTCGGGGTGAAGGAAATGCTGGATACATTTATTCAGATTGCACCCACACCCAGGAGCCGGGAAACCACCAAAAGAAAAGTGGATGTGGAAGAAGAAAAACTCAGTGGTTTTGTCTTTAAGATACATGCGAACCTGGATCCCAAACACCGGGACCGGATTGCTTTCTTCAGGGTTTGTTCGGGCAGGTTTGAAAGAAATAAATACTTTCATCATGTAAGACTGAATAAGGATGTCAGGTTCAGCAATCCCTATTCATTCATGGCCAGGGATAAAAGTATTATTGAAGATGCTTATGCCGGGGATGTGGTGGGATTATTTGATACGGGTAATTTTAAAATCGGAGATACACTCACAGAAGGAGAAGATTTCTTTTTTACCGGGATCCCATCATTTTCTCCCGAGATATTCAAGGAGGTCGTGAACAAGGATCCGATGAAAACAAAGCAGCTGGAAAAAGGATTGCTGCAACTGACGGATGAGGGGGTTGCCCAGTTATTCACCCAGTTCGGGGGCAATAAAAAAATCATTGGTTGTGTGGGTGAGCTGCAGTTTGAAGTCATTCAGTACCGTTTATTGCATGAGTACGGGGCTTCTGTGGTTTTCAACAGTCTGCCTTTTTACAAGGCTTGCTGGTTAACCAGCAATGATCCCGGAAAATTGCAGGATTTCCTCCGTTTCAAACAGGCGAATGCGGGGGAGGACAAGGATGGCCATCCGGTTTATCTGGCGCAGAGTGAATGGTTTTTGAATACGGAAAAATCGAACAATCCGGATATTGAATTTCATTTCACTTCTGAAATCCATAAATAAGCATGTTTGCTTTTGAAACTGAAAGACTCCGCGTACGTGATCTGTTGGTAACAGATAAGGAAAATTTTTTCCTGCTCAATGGCAGTGAGGAAGTGATGCGTTATATCCGCCCGGTAAAGACCCGGGAAGAAAGTGATCATCAGCTGGAACAGATCCTGGCTTTAGGGCCTTCTGTACCACATAATGGAAGATGGGCGGTGGAAGAAAAAGTCAGCGGTCGTTTTATCGGATCTTTTGCCATCATCCCCATACCTTTTGATCCATTAAAGACCCAATTAGGATATTCTTTTATACCCGAGTTCTGGGGCCGGGGTCTGGCTTCAGAGCTGGCGGTTGCGGGCCTGGCCTATTTTCTGAACAATACTGCCATACCGGAGATTTACGGAGTTACGGAAACGCCAAATATTGCATCACAAAAAGTATTGCTCAAAGCGGGTTTTGTGTACCACAGTACAAGGATGGAAGAGGGGAAGGAGTTGACGATTTTTGTGGTGAGGAGGGATTAATCCTTTGGAGAGACGCCGGTATAATTATGAGGTGTTATCCTTTTTAATTCCCGCTTCAGATCATCATTTACTTTTAGTTCTTCAATAAACTGGTGAATGGCTTTTTTATCAATTTTATTATTTCCCCGGGTCAGTGCCTTCAGCGCCTCGTAGGGATTTGGAAATTTCTCTCTTCTCAGAATTGTTTGTATCGCTTCAGCGACTACTGCCCAGTTATTATCAAGGTCTTCATATAATTTGGCATCATTGATCACCAGTTTTCCCAATCCTTTTTCAATGGACCGGATGGCGATGATGGTATGGGCAAATGGAACGCCGATATTCCTGAGAACAGTTGAATCAGTAAGGTCACGCTGAAGTCTTGATACTGGTAGTTTCGACGCCAAAAATTCAAATATAGCATTGGCCAATCCGAGATTACCTTCCGCATTTTCAAAATCTATGGGGTTTACTTTATGTGGCATGGCAGAAGATCCCACTTCTCCCTTTTTTGTTTTCTGGCGGAAATATTCCATGGATACATAACTCCAGATATCCCGGCAGAAATCAACCAGGATATTATTGATCCGCTTCATACAATCGAAATGGGCAGCCAGGTTATCATAGTGCTCAATCTGAGTTGTGTGCTGTTGACGGTTAAGACCAAGTGCTGTGACAAATTCATTTCCCCATTTCACCCAATCTGTTTTAGGAAATGCCACATGGTGGGCGTTGAAATTGCCGGTAGCGCCGCCAAACTTTCCGGTAAATGGTATGCCAATAAATTGCTCAATCTGGTATTGTATTCTTTCAACAAATACCATAATCTCCTTTCCCAGCCGGGTTGGACTGGCCGGTTGACCATGGGTATGCGCCAGCATGGGAATATCTTTCCATTCTTTGGCCAGTAGTTTAAGTTGAGAATTCAAATTAAGAAGAGAGGGTAGGTATTCATATTCAATTGCATGTTTCCAGGATAAAGGAATGGCTGTATTGTTGATGTCTTGTGAGGTGAGTCCGAAATGGACCCATTCCTTTCCTTCTGCACCTCCGCATTTTTCCAGTTCATTTTTCAGGAAGTATTCTACCGCCTTCACATCGTGGTTGGTGGTAAACTCAATCTGTTTGATTTCCTGTGCATCTTCCGGACCAAAATCGGCTGCTAGTTTCTGCAGATGTTTTACGGCTTTACCTGAAAGCTTGAATAACTTTTTCTTTTCCAGAAAAAGAAGGTATTCCACCTCCACGAAAACCCGGTATTTCATCAGGGAGTATTCTGAAAAATATTCGTCCAGGTGCTGTACCTGCTTACGGTACCGGCCATCTATTGCTGATATGGAGGTGAGTGCTGTTAATTCCATTTTATATTATCCTTTCTGGTAGTTAATTTTTGATGCTGTATTTCTGATTCCCTGCATAACTTAGCGCCACAAATTTAGCCGAATTGAAGAAGATAAGGGTTGGAA
>DAORJS010000284.1:0-3855 GCA_035439185.1 Chitinophagaceae bacterium | reverse complement strand
GTTCGAATCCCGTACGGGCTACAAACGCCTTGCAGCGATAGCTGCGAGGCGTTTTTTATTTGCATGCGTTGCAAGCTCGCTTGCAAAAGCAGACAAATAAAAAACGCCGGGCAGACGCGATAGCGTATGCGGAGGCTTTGGGTACATCAAATGCGAAAGGGATCATGAAATAATCCCGTATTCCCTGTACAAACTTCCAAAAAGAAATCAGACGCGATAGCGGATGCAGAGGCTTTGGGTACAACAAATGCGAAAGGGAACATGTAATAATCCCGTATTCCCTGCACAAACTTCCAAAAAGAAATCAGAAGCGTTAGCGGATGCGGAGGCCTTGGGCACATCAAATGCGAAAGGGATCATGTAATAATCCCGTATTCCCTGTACAAACTTCCAAAAAGAAATCAGACGCGTTAGCGGATGCGGAGGCTTTGGGTACATCAAATGCGAAAGGGATCATGTTTTAATCCTGGCGTGTTAAGAAGCCATCTTTTAAATTGATTCCAAAGATTGTCCCCAAAACGGTTCCAGCAATCCCCCATTCCTCCATTTTAACATACCAGCAATAATGCTTGCACTACCATACTATTTTAAAGATTCGTTCGCTGAATTCATGCCAGAATCTTTACCCATCATTAACCACTACTGTATCCCCATTGGTAAACTCATTCCAAATCAAGCGAATGATTTCCTGCTGGTTTTTCCGCTTTCAGGAAAAGCAATATTCACCTGACTATCGGGATCAGTCATATTATCAGCCGGGTCAATCTTAATCGCCAGTTAAGAGTTAGCACCGTATTGCAAGTTTCCTTTTTTTTGGATTTGATCTCTGAGTTGCAAATAGATGGTATCGTCTACCAGTTCACCATCGTCACTTGTCCCTTTTCCACTTTTACTGCAGCAAACACCTGTGCCTTTTTGGTACCCGATGCCGGACATTTGACTGTATAACTCTGCCCTGACTCTACATTGATTGTCGAATTATTCGGGACCAGCAGTTTCTCTCCGGTTTTATTCCTTATCACTTCTACTGACTGTTTCGATAAGGTTCCGTCCGTTATCCGGATGGCCCCAATATCTTCTATCCGCCATTCTTTAACATCATCCGCTGTTATATCAATTTCACGCACTACCGGGAATGCATACTGGAATACTACACGGTAACTCCTTGGGCCGAGGACGATATCATCCTGAATATTGTAGGTACGGAAATGTACATATTCATCCGTTTTGGGGTTTTTGGTTTTGCTAAAAAAGTCCACCCGGAGTTTCTCCAGTTTTTCGCCAGTACCACCCAGTGCGGTGAGACTTAAACGACTATAGCCTGTAACGGTTATCCTCGTATGCTGGTGTGCGCTGATTTCTACAGGCTCATCCGCATATACATAAGATGGGAAATAATTGGCCGGCATACGGACAGCTACACGGTACAACCCGGGATTGAGTTCATGTGGTTCTTTATCGCCAGACCACAGATCGACGAAGACTGTGTCAAATTGATAAGCGTTGTCCTTCTTCTGCCGCAGCAATTCAATTCGCATCGAATTCACTTTGACCTCTCCTTTCTCAATATCCCCGATGACTGCGCTGATGGCGCCCTTTTCAGGAAAACGGATCACTTTGGTATTCCCTTCCAGCACTGTAGTCAGCACGCTATCCCTGGTGGGTTTTATCGCACTGATATGATAAGTGCCGGGATCAACATCAGCATAAGTATTCAGATATACCATGGCGTAAAATTTACCACGCTTTCCTTCGGGAGTAGCCTGATATAACCAGGCATGATCATTCATGTCCTGGTAATCTCCGTTTGCGCGTTTCTGGATGACGAGTAATCGTCCTTTCCCGGGTTCCATTTTTCCGAGATGCAATTTGATTCCGGTTTCTTCTTTTTGTGTAATTGGTGAGTTCGTTGGTGTGAATTTCAGTTTTCCCGGTTCTCTTACAGGTGGCAGTGCACAATTTTCATTTCGAAACTGTTCAATCTCCTTTATAAGCAAGTCAAGCGATTGTTTATAGTAATTGGCGAGCAGTTTCCGGAAATACCCGACTCCATACCGGTTATTACCAAACTCGTCGTTATATATGAGACTGATAGGATTTGTTTTTTGTAACTGCCCGGTCCGGTATTCATGATAACGGCCCATCGCAAATAAAATTTCGGGTGCGAAATGGGCTACATATTTATCTGTTTGAAAATCCTTTACCGACTCAGCCCCCAGGCCGGTGACTGATATTAATTGCGGGTAAAATGCTTCATAAAATTCATAAAAATCAACTACCTGTTCTTTTTGATAAGCCACCAGATCCAGGATATATTTATAGAAATTGTCGGGATTAATTTTCCGTTGGAGTAAATTCTCATAAAGCGTCCACACGTTTCCACAAACCTGAGTCTGACAAGCAAGGGCATCTTTCTCCAGTTTGTTCGTGAAAAACAAAAAATGCATCCCCCGGGTCAATTCCTTCTGATCTTCAGATAATCCATCCCATCCGGAAAAATAGGCTTTTGCCGTATTGGCATTTACCACTGTACCGGTACGGATGAGGGTGATAACAGACATATTCACGGTAGCAGGTTCATGTGGAGGGTCAAAAATCTTAAATTTCCCTTCCTTGAATTCCTGGAGGGCTTTTTGCCGCCAGCTATCAAACTGATTGAGGCTTTGCCCGGTTAATTGGTTACCAACTGCGTCATGAACACGGCGAAGATCCCCTATCCAGTTATTAAGAATATACCGGCAATCATCTTTGCCATAAGTCACCTGTGCTATACTGTGAAGGCAAGAGCTTAGCAACAGAAGCAGGGAGAAAAGCTTTGCCATATGCGAAGGTTTTGTCTCTGAATATACGAATTAGTTGAGCGCGACAAGAAACTGTTCTTCAAAAAAAATGACCAGATCAGATTTGACCATCTGTTTCTTACATCTCATGGCAATCCCGCTTATGGCTATGCCTCCACAAGCCCCGGTGCTTTACCAACAACTTTCCGGCCTTAAACACCTGAAAATTATATGTTTCTGATATATAAGAGCAACTGCGATCTCCCGGACAACATTATTGGCGCTTTCCTCACCCAAAAAATAAAAAAAGTCCCTCAGCGATTTGCACCGGAGACCTTTCTAAATTAATTTATATTGAGAATGGGCAGAAAGAAATGAATTCTTATTAATTCACCCGTAGTTTTATTTCACAAGCAGCGGCATTGCTTTACTGAAATTTCCACTGATCTGTATGGAATAATATCCCGGAGGCAGTTCACCCAGTTCGAATAAGATAGACTGACTACCACGTACCAGTGTAACATTCATAGTTTTCAGCTGTTTGCTGAATTCATTGAACAGTTTTACCACATGCAGTCCGGGCTGTTCGGTTTCAATCTGAATGGTGACCAGTGGCCCTTTTACCGGGTTGGGAAATACCTGCATACTGGCTGCTGACAGTTTAGTCAGATCGGTGACGGGCAGCAGATTTTTTGCTGGATTTATATTTTCATTTAACATAGATAAAGCAGCTGTGCTTCCATCTTTATTAACAGTGCTATTTTGTGCTTTGGACTGTATAGCTATAAATAATATGAGGGCCAACAGGATAATAGCGGATACGAATATGCGTCGCATAACTTAACATTTAAGATGTGAAAAAATGGCAGCCTGTCAATCAGGCTCCGGAATATTACCGGTTGCAGTGAAATGAAAACTGCATTTAAGGATTATACCAGGTATGATAGCTGGTTCGGGGTGGATTTTGCATTAGATTCGGATTTTATACCGGCAATTGTTACAGTGCCGGCTTTTTAACGGATGTAAAATTAAATACCTCTGTTGCCGTAATCTATGACCTTTGTCAATCTTTTAC
>DAORJS010000283.1:0-3858 GCA_035439185.1 Chitinophagaceae bacterium | reverse complement strand
GAACCTCCCATTAAGATCAGGGTAAGCAGAAATGTATATTTCCTTCCAATCAGATCTCCCAGTCTGCCAAAGACCAATGCCCCGAAAGGCCTTACAATAAAACCAGCCGCGAAAATGGCCAGGGTACTGAGTAAGGCGGCAGTTGGATTGTCTTTCGGAAAAAACTGACTGGAAATCGTTGTAGACAGCATACCGAATATGTAGAAATCATACCATTCAATCATGGTACCAACCGATGAAGCGGCAATGACCTGTTGTATACTGGACCGTTTGTGAGACGGGCTGTTGGTTTTGTTCATGCGTTTAAAATACGAATTGATTTTCGCCTGCTGTAATTTTTTTCTGCTACGGACTAACAAGCGTTTTTTGATTGGTTGTCAGGGCTTAATTACACATGAATCTGTACATTTAGGGTTAAAAGGTAATGCTATGAACTATCCCTTCCAGATCCGGTCCCTGGAACAATATCATCAGGATTATGCAAAGAGTATAAAGGAGCCCGAAGCTTTCTGGTCGGATGTGGCCAATCATTTTACCTGGCATAAAAAATGGCAGCCGGATGAAAAAATTCTGAACTGGAATTTTAAAGAACCAAAAGTGGAATGGTTCAAAGGTGCCAAACTGAATATTACCGAGAACTGTATTGACCGGCACCTGGCCACCATGGGGGAGAAGCCGGCCTTTATCTGGGAACCCAATGGTCCGGATGAAAGAGTGCGTGTGGTTACTTATAACCGCCTGCACAAAAGAGTTTGTCAGGTGGCGCAGATGCTGAAGAATAACGGTGTAAAAAAAGGTGACCGGGTTTGTATTTATATGGGGATGGTGCCTGAGTTAGTGTATGCGGTGCTGGGCTGCGCCCGTATCGGTGCCATTCATTCTGTGATCTTCGGCGGGTTCAGTGCACAAAGTATTGCTGACCGCCTTTATGATGCCAATGCAGAATTCATCATTACCTGCGATGGAGCTTACCGGGGAGGGAAGGATATCCCTTTGAAGTCAGTAATTGATGATGCACTGATCGGCAATCGACAGGTTAAAAAAGTAATTGTATATACCCGAACCCGTATCCCGGTTTCCATGATCAAGGGCCGCGATGTATGGTGGGAAGATGAAATGGATATAGCCGAAGAACAGGTGGAAAAAAACGGGGTGGTGAGTTTTCCTGCAGAAGAAATGGATGCAGAAGACCCTTTATTTATCTTATATACCAGTGGCTCTACCGGCAAACCCAAGGGGGTGGTGCATAGTTGTGCCGGTTATATGTTATGGACTACTTACACTTTTGTGAATGTATTCCAGTACCAACCGGGTGATATCCATTTTTGCACGGCCGATATCGGGTGGATTACCGGTCATAGTTATATTGTATATGGCCCGCTCTGTGCCGGTGCCACTTCCCTGATGTTCGAAGGTATTCCTACCTGGCCGGATGCCGGGCGCTTCTGGGATATCGTGGATAAACACAAAGTAAATATTCTGTACACGGCCCCGACCGCTATCCGCAGTCTGATGGGTTTTGGTCTGGACCCACTAAAAGGAAAGGATCTTTCTTCTTTGAAAATATTAGGAACCGTTGGTGAACCCATTAATGAAGAAGCCTGGCACTGGTACGATGATCATATCGGAAAAAACAAATGCCCGATCGTGGATACCTGGTGGCAGACCGAAACCGGTGGCTGCCTGATCTCCAATCTAGCAGGAATCACACCAGCCAAAGCTTCCTGGGCTACCCTGCCCATGCCGGGTGTTCAACCTGTACTGGTGGATGAAAATGGAAAAGAAGTCACCGAAAAAGATGAGCATGGTTTATTAAAAGGAAACCTCTGTATTCAATCACCCTGGCCTTCGATTATCCGGACTACCTGGGGGGATCATGAGCGTTGCCGCACTAATTATTTTGCTACCTACGACAATTTATATTTTACCGGTGATGGTGCCCTCAAAGATGAACAGGGTAATTACCGTATTACCGGCCGGGTGGATGATGTACTCAATGTAAGTGGTCACCGTATTGGTACCGCGGAAGTGGAGAACGCGATTAATATGCATGCCGGTGTGGTGGAAAGTGCCGTGGTGGGTTATCCGCATGATATTAAAGGACAGGGTATCTATGCCTATGTTATCTATAACGGACACCATGGTGATGATGAACTGAGAAGAAAGGATATACTGCAAACCGTAACCCGGATCATTGGTCCGATTGCCAAGCCGGATAAAATTCAATTTGTTTCCGGTTTACCAAAAACCCGGAGCGGCAAGATCATGCGGAGGATATTAAGAAAGATTGCTGAAGGGGAGACTTCCAGTCTCGGCGATACCAGCACCCTGCTGGATCCGGCCATTGTAGACGAAATCATGCATGGTAAATTGTAAGCTAACAAATACCCGTTACCGGGTATTGAAACGGTGCCGCATCGGACCTATTTTGCCAAAAAGAAATATGTTCCGCGTCTCCCTGATCATTTATTGCTGCACCGGGATTGCATTTTCCCAACCAATCAGTATTCCTGATCTGAAACCATCGGTGGTTCCCTTTACGCCGGTAAAAGACCAATACCTCTCCGCTACCTGCTGGAGTTTTTCCAGCACTTCCCTGCTCGAAAGCGAACTGCTGCGTCTGGGAAAGGGGGAAACCGATATCAGTGAAATGTATATTGCCCGTCATTCAATGATGCGGAAAATTAAAAGGCACCTCCAGTTAAAAGGAGGTAATTTTTTTACCCCGGGAGGTCAGTTTCATGATGCCATATGGGTCATGAAAAATTATGGTCTGGTTCCCGAATCAGCCTATACGGGTAAAGGGCGTGGCGAGCATGACCATAATCACGGCGACATGGATACACTGCTGAATGATATTGTAAAATATTGCCTCAATAACAATATTACAGCACTTAATAAAAGGCAGGAGCATGTAGTGGACAGTATCCTGGATCATTATTATGGAGTATTGCCAGCGGAATTTGTTTACAAAGGGAAAACCTATACGCCCCGTACTTACTGTGATCGGTACCTGGGTTTAAACCCTGACGATTATCTGGAAATTACATCCTATACCCATCATCCCTTTTATACCCGTTTTGTGCTGGAGGACAAATACAACTGGACAGGAGATTACTACTGGAATGTGTCGCTGGATGATTTTATGAGTATCACCAATAATGCATTGGATAACGGGTTTACAGTAGGCTGGGATGGTGATGCCGCAGACCCCGATTTTAATTTTAACGCAGGCTATGCCAGTCTGAAAAATCCGCCTACCGGTGATCAGCAAAAAGCCCGTCAGCAGGATTTTGAAAACCAGACTACTTTACTGGATCATATGATGCATATCGTGGGCAAGGCCCGGCAAAACGGAAAGACCTGGTACTATGTCAAAAATTCCTGGGGTAAAACACTCAATCCTACCGGTGGCTTAATGTATATGCAGGAGGATTATTTCAAAATGAGGACCGTTGCCATCATCGTGCATAAGCAGGCAATACCAGCTCCGATCCGGAAAAAAATGGGTATCTGATCCGGAAAAAATTAAAGCAGCACGGATGGGCTGCTTTAAAAGGTTTTTCGCAAAAAATTCAGGTTGATCTGATCAGAACGCATTCAGCCTTACAATCGTACCCTCCCGGATAAAAAATTTGGTTAAAATCCACCGAAATGGAGGCTAAGACCTACTTTTACGGCAACGGTTGTCCGTCACTGATATCTCATGGAAAAAAAACCACTCCGACAACAGATCCGATCCGTTTTGCGCTGGACTGGCTGGGTATTACTCGTCCAGTTTCTTTTAATTAATATCAGCACGGCCTTTTATGCCGATAAACTGACCCGCTTTTATACCGATTTGCCGGAGAAGTACAG
>DAORJS010000282.1:0-3885 GCA_035439185.1 Chitinophagaceae bacterium | reverse complement strand
CGTAGTTCCAGGTGTTTAATGCGGTATCGAGTCCGGGTTTGCCAACGCCATAGATTCCCCATGGGAAAACAGGATAAAGGGCCATGGACTCTTCGTTGTTGATTCTTTCCCAGGACCAGGCCGGTGAGATCATCGTATGTCCTTCGTAGCTGATTAACCGGATCGGAGGCAGCCGACGGATCAATTGATAAATTACTTGTACTTTTTTTGCCAATGTACTGTCAGCAGTTGGATGCGCATTGTTATAATTAACTGCATAATTGATCCATTCAGTCGCCACTGTATGAAGAGCAGCAATAGTGGAGCTAGCATTCGTTGCCATTTTATAAGTTTCACCAGCGCTACCGGGATAGATGATCAGGTGGCCTTCGCCATCCAATTCCCTGATTCCTCTTTTGCGGGCGAGGTAACGGTAATGTTCATCAAAAAAGAGCAGGCAGCTTTCTATAAAAGGCAGTCGATCACTGATATCCCGGCCGGTATACTTCGCTTCTTCCAGCATCATCAGACAAAATTCCAGAACGGTATCCCACTCATACTCCAGCCAGGCATTATACTCTACTCCTTTGTCGAAATCAACCGGTCGTTTGCTGCCATACTCTGCAATATTGGGTAGCCCGAAATTCTCCATTTGCTCGGTGAAACATGCCCCTTCATGATTCCAATACACCCGGCTCCTGAGTTCCGCATTCTTTTGAATACGCAGGTAAAAATTAAGTTGCGATTGTAATAAATCCCAATCTCCGCTTTTGATCATCGGGAAATACACCAGGCGTTGGTTTTGTGCCGTGTGTACACCCCCACCCCAGTTACGATAATCCGGACTCAACCCTTTATTTACTGAATCGGTATAATACGGATCGACCGTAAACAATCCACCATTGAATTTGGTGGGCCATTCTCCCTTTGCATTACATCCCAGCTGGTAACGGAAGAGCTGATAATTGCGTGCAATGGACCAGCTGCTGCTGTTGACTTTATTATTATCTATATAGATAAAACTACGGCTCCAGAACTCCTTCCACCACTGCAGTGTTTTTGTAAAAGCGGTTTTCTCTTCTTCCAGACTATAGTACATCGCTGCTTTCAGGTACCATAAAGAAGTGGACAGGCTGGTTTCCGTATTTTGATCCTGGCTATTGCAAAGCACCAGTTTCAACTGATGTTTCGATGCCGATTTGCTGCTCTTTAGTTTCCAGGCCATAAAATCCGTTCCTTCATATACACCGGAAACAATACCGGCCGGTTCAAATCCCCTTCCACCAAATACACCTCCAAAAACACGGTTTTTCAGCGGATCATAGAGTTGCTTCTTTACTTCACTCATACCCTGGTAGGCCACTGTGGAATCGAAAATGGTACGGGGCCCGTTATTGTGGTGAAAGCGGATGATTCCGGTCCAGAATTCAATACTGTCCCTACTATATGTTTTATTGGCCGGCGGCATCCATTTCCAGGAGTTAGAATAATTTTCTCTTTTCACCAGCGGACGCTCCTTATAACGCCAGCTTTCATAACTGGCTTCCACATTGATCTTTTTAGAAGCCGTGATGTCAATATGCGCAATCGGTTCAAAGGCATTGACCCAGATACGGGCCGAGGCCCTGATGCCATTATTCTCTCCTTCCACGGTAATATATCCTTCCTGTAAATGCAGTTCCTGTTTAAATATTTTTCCATCGAAGGGGTTTGGACTGCATTGTAAACGAATCCTGCCGGCCTTCATCAGGTTATTGTCTTCATTCAATGCCCCGCTCTGATTGGCATAAATCAGCAGGTCTCCTTTTTCCACCCATACATTTAATCCCATGCTATGTCCGCCGCAGGGCATGGACTCAGAAGGGTTCTTGCTTTGGGTGGTCCATACAATATTATAAGCCCTGGGCAGCTGTGCATTTATTACAGCAGTACTGCAGATGCCAATCAATAACAACAAACAATTCCTCATCGGATAACAATTTTTACTTCTCCCGTTATACCTGCGGGAAGAAGTGGTTTATTTTTAAGCGGATAGGGTGAATTGTACCAGGTGCTGCGGGCAGCAGGATTCAGTTCGTCCCCGATCAGGCGGTTGCGCCAGGTATTGGTGACAGCGATTTCAATATCGTTTTCGCCGGGTTTCAATGCCTTCGTGATATCCAACCGATAAGGCGGGGTCCATAGCGTTCCGCAATTCATGCCATTGATCTTTACTGTCGCCATATTATGAATCGCATTGAATACTATGCTTGCATTTTCAGGTAACTCAGATCCGGATAAAAAATACTTTCGTCTATAGAGGACTGTGCCGGAATAATATTGAATCCGGGAATCCGGATGCGATGTCCATGAAGTTAATTGCTCGGGTTTATAACTGATGGAATCCAGGTTACCCATATCAAAAACAAGCTCCCAGTTATCAGTAAGTAAATGCTCATTGAGCCGGCTCGCCCTTCTGATAGTAGATTCCTTTATAGCCGGTTTTCTGAAAATCACAAAAAAAGATTCATAAGCCTCGATCTTTTTATAAATAATGATCCGGCCATTTGTCAGCTCCCAACCCGGATTGCTTTGTGTTCCTTGCACCGGATCAAATAGCTCCGGTCTTTTTTTGACCGGGAAGGAGACCCTATATTGAGCGGCTGAATCAGACTGATTGGAAATAAAATAAATATCCATATTACCTGAACGTCTATGTGTCCAGGCAAGGGTTTTTGGCCCTGTTAGAATATCGACATCTTTCAGACAACCCAGGGATGATAAATCTGCTTTTTCAAATGCACCGGTAAATACTGAAGGAGCGATTTCAGGCAGCGATTCATTTCCAACAATGATTTTTACTCCCGCAGCTGCCAATGACCTGAGTTTATTCCGAACGGCCAGACTCATCCTTCCATTCGGGTTCATCGGATGAATTCCTGGTATAACTAATACTTTATAACTGGCGCCACTGGGTGTTACAGCCCTTCCGTTCTTTACTGTCATCTTCATCAGCAAATCCGGATTGAAACAAACATAACTATAACCTCGAAGCGGATCAATATAATTTTCCGGATCAGCCATATTAGCACTGTGGGATACGCCAGTAGGTAATTCGCGCTGGGGCTGTCCCAGATTTTCCAGTCTTTTCTTTTCTGCGGCTACTTTTTCCCTTCCAAATAATCCAGGCAAAGTATTCACTAAACGATCGGGCAATATGGAGCGACGGGGTAATTCCTCTCCGGTAAATACGCCAATGTCCACAACCGGTTGGCCTAATTGCAACATAGACTGACATCGGCTGAGATAATCAATCCAGGCCTTACTTTGTTTGAACCAGGTCTGATCGCGCTGAAAAAATAATCCGATGCCATCCAGGGTGACACCGGGTTGTTTATTCAGCCAGGGATTATGCATGAAAACATGCAGGGCCAGTTTATTGATACCAGATGTAAAGGCACGATCACCCAGGGCTTTGAGATTACCGGGATGTTCGCTCCAGTCACTGCGAAGGGTGGTGAATGCTTCTGCCTGCACAATATTCTTTCCATAGATATGCGCTCCGCTGATGGCATCGAGCATATCGTTGGGTTTATCATGGGTGGGACTATTCAGCCAGAATTCCCCCATGGGCATATCGACATATTGATAGTGCATCAATCCATCACTCATAAAAGTGGGCGCAATACTTTCTGCACTGAAACGACAACCCTTTGCCTTAGCCAGTTTAGCAAGGGTGGCATAAAACTGATCATTGACCAGTTCAGCAATGGTCTGTCTCACATCATATAAAACCTTTTCTGATTGACTGATATCCTGCACCGGCACACCGGTCATCACCAATAAATAAGGGAGCAGATCATAGCCCCTTCTCTTTTTAAACTCCGCAGCAAAATTTTTACTCCAGTTCTGACTACCACATTCCCA
>DAORJS010000281.1:0-3892 GCA_035439185.1 Chitinophagaceae bacterium | reverse complement strand
CAATCGCTGATCAGTACAATGACAACCTGAAAAGGAATATCAGAAAATCTGAACAGGCTGGTTTAAAACTTACAACCAATATTGATGTGGAGTTGGTGATCAGTCTGGCTGCGGCACAAATGAGGGAGCATGGACATGAGTCGGCGGATAATATCAACCGTTTCAGGAAATTGTTTGCTGTATTGCAGGAAAAAGGGATGTCCCGGACCTATGGTATTTTTCAGGGTGAGCAACTGGGAGCATCGGCGGTATTCTTTTCATCCCACCAACGACTGTATTATATACTGGTGGGTAATCATCCTTCCGGCAGGGAAATGGGGGCATCCCATGCTTTAATTGATGCGATTATCCGTGAGCAGGCAGGAACAGAAAATTTATTGGATTTTGAAGGATCTGATATTCCCGGACTGGCTGCTTATTACCGGGCCTTTGGCGCCATTGAAGAGCCTTATCAGGCACTAAAGATCAACAGACTGCCTTTTTTCCTGAAATGGCTGAAGAAATAGATTGAAGAATCCGGATTGTCAGGAGGCTGTTTCATTGAGTAATTGTTCAGCGATAACAATATCTACGGGTCTCGTGATTTTGATATTCCTCTCCTCTCCTTTGACCAGTGACACCTTCATTCCGAAAGCTTCCACTACAGTAGCTTCATCGGTGAATTTGTCTTTGTAATCAATCTGAAAAGCCGGGATCAGTATTTTGCTGTGAAAGGTTTGCGGAGTTTGTATCAGCATGACTTTATTCCGGTCAAAAGCCTCATTGCCTTCCTCGGTCAGCAGGCGAATACTATCTTTTGAGGGAATAGCGGGAATGGCTGTGCCTGTTTCTACAGCCTGCAAGTAACAACGATGGATCAGTTCCTTGCTGAGCAGACAACGAACGCCATCATGTACAAAGATGATAGATTCTTCGGTGATCAGTGAAAGTCCGTTCTGAACCGAATGAAAGCGGGTTTCCCCTCCGGCTGTGATCCGGATTCTTTCCTTATCAAACCAGGCATCAATGATTTCCTGTCCCATATCGGTATAATCAACCGGCAAAACAAGGATCACCTGAATATCTGCATACGCATCGAGGAAAGTTCTGAGTGTATAATAAAGTACCGGTTTTTCTTTCAATAAATGAAATTGCTTGGGAAGAGCGCCTCCCATTCTCAAACCAGCCCCTCCGGCTACAATCACTGCATATTTTTTCATGCTTCCCGATAGATTAAAACGTTATTCAAACCATTGCTGCTCTTCACTCCCCGGTACATCCCATCACTATTGAATACCATTGCTGCATGGCCAAGGGCATCCACCCCGATCATTCCTCCTTCTCCGTCAATTTTTAAGAGTTTATCATGCACTACTATCTGCATCGCCTGCTCCAGCGTGAGTCCCTTGTATTCCATCAGGCAACTGACATCATAAGCAGTAACTGCACGGATAAAAGGTTCGCCATGTCCGGTACAACTGATGGCACAGGTTTGGTTATTGGCATAAGTCCCGGCCCCGATAATGGGACTATCACCGATCCGGCCCCATTGTTTATTGGTCATACCGCCGGTACTCGTTGCAGCTGCGATATTTCCGTTTATATCAGTAGCCACTGCCCCCACGGTCCCAAACTTTTTTTCTGCAGCTGTACTGGCTGCAGTATGATCTTTAAGCTTTACATCATGATCCAATGCTGTTTCATCCGTTCCCTTTATTTGCTGCCATTGCTGAAAGCGGAAAGGAGAATAGAAATAACTTTCTTCTTCTATAATCAGGCCTTTCAGTTTGGCAAATTCATGGGCACCTGTGCCGGATAGCATCACATGCGGACTTCCGGTCATGATGGCCATTGCCAGTTTCACCGGATTACGGACTGATGTTACGGCAGCTACTGCTCCAGCCGCCCTGTTACTTCCATCCATAATAGCAGCATCCATCTCATGTTTGCCATCTTTACCAAATACAGAACCCCTTCCTGCATTGAATAGGATATTATCTTCCATTGAAACCACGGCTGCCAGTACCGCATCAACAGCAGATCCTTTGGCAGAAAGAACTGCATAACCGGCATCCAGTGCATCCTGCAAGCCCTTTTTATAGGCTGATTCCATTTCCGGACTCATCTCTTCTCTCCGGATAGTTCCGGCTCCTCCATGCACAGCAATCGTAAATAATGACATACGTGTTAGACGGTATATTTTAAAAGGCGAATTTAGTTATTTTAGTAGCATGCCTATCACATCTTTGTTTCAGAAAAAGCTGAACCGGAACGACTGGATCATTATACTGGCGAATCTCTTACCGGTATTTGGGGTATGGTTCATGGGTTGGAGTGCCGTCGAAGTATTTACAGTTTATGCGATGGAAACACTGATTTTGGGCATCCTCACCGTTTTCAAATTGTTGATGGCTACCCTGGCCAGGGGGACAGATACCTGGTATAGTCAGGGAAAGCAATCGACGGTAAGCGGACTTTTCTTTATTGTTTTCTTTATCATGCATTATGGCATTTTCACGCTGGTGCAAACTTCCATTTTTGCCGGTGTCAGCGGCATCACTCCTTCCGGAAAAAGTCCGGAATACTTCTTTTTTCATTTCTGGGAATTCATCAATCAGGATATCGGGATCATGCTGATCATATTCGTGCTGAGCTACCTGCTGCGGGATCTGCTGCCTTTTTTAATCCGTAAAGATTATTTACAAGCGCCGATGCTGATGCTGATGTTTCAGCCTTATGGCAGGATTATCATTCAGCAATTCACAGTAATCCTTGGAAGCATGTTCCTCAGTTTTAAACTGGGGGCCGTATTTGTTTTGGTATTTGCCTTAATAAAAATCATTGCTGAAGTCTACTTTCCATTGAATAACCTTTTTGCGAAGGCGATGGAGTCAGCTAAAGAGGATCAGGATAATAACAATTCACATTCATGAAGTAACTGTTCCTTGGAGATGGAAGCAGTACCTACCACTTCGCAAACCAATCCGCCTGCAATATTGGCTACTTCTGCCATGAGGTGAACATTCTGCGTAGCGGCATACACGAGTGCCGCAACTGCGATCACGGTATCCCCTGCACCTGATACATCGGCAATATTCCGGAGATGCGATGGAACGATGGCAGATTGCTGTCCCGATTGGTAAAACACCCCTTTTTCAGAAAGGGTGATAAAGGAGATCCGGTGATCCAGTTGTTGCTTTAATTCAGCATGGATCTCTTCCAGCATGGGTTGTGAAATGCCATCGGCAATTATGTTCAGGGCTTCCTTTACTTCTTTCAGATTGGGTTTGAAAATATCTGTGTTCCGGTAGGCAAAAAAGTTCTTTCTTTTAGGGTCTACAGCCGTCAGTACCCCGGCTTTCCGGCAAAGCCTGGTCACTTCATGTATCAATGATTCCGTGAGCACCCCTTTATTATAATCTTCAAAAATGATTATATCCGGATCTTCAGATTCGATATATTTTCTGACCTGTTCAAGCAATGCCCTTTCATCTTTTTCATTGAGGTTGCCGGTAATTTCATCATCCAGCCGCATCATTTGCTGGTTACGGCTGATGATTCTGGTTTTACTGGTGGTACGGCGTTCATTGCTTTCAACCAGGAAGGAAGTATCAATATTATTACTTTCAAATAATTCTTTCAGCAGGAGTCCGTCGGTATCATTACCTGTTACAGAGAGGATGGAAACAGCTGCACCCAGTGACTGACAGTTCAGGGCCACATTGCCGGCTCCACCGATCCTGTATTCTTTTTTATTCAGGGAAACAACAGGTACAGGAGCTTCGGGTGAAATTCTCTCCACCCGGCCCCACATATAAGTATCCAGCATCACATCACCGATGATCCCGGCTTTCATACCGGAAAATGAAGCGAATAATTTCCTGAAATCAATCATGTTGCAAATGTAAAGATT
>DAORJS010000280.1:0-3899 GCA_035439185.1 Chitinophagaceae bacterium | reverse complement strand
ACTTCGAATTCCAGTTCGATATTGAAATTGGTTGGTACTTTGATGGCACCCATAAAAAAGGAATGAGTTGGAAAATTAACGTATTTCTTCTTTATAAAAGAAGGTATTTCAATGCATAAAATACTTATTTTACAAATCAAATCTTCCTGAGTTGAGAGAGGCCCTTTTTATCAAGAAAAACAAAGACCGCTGGCTCCGTATCCAGCATAGTCCATCCGCTGATCCGGATGAAATGGCTTCGGATTTTACCCAGCTGGTGAACGACCTGGCTTATGCCAAAACCTTTTATCCGGCAGGAAAGGTGACCCAGTATATCAATACGCAGGCTTCAAAGGTTTTCCTGGATATCTACCGGAATAAAAAAGAGGAATCCAACCGGATTGTGCATTTCTGGAAATATGACCTGCCATTAACCATCCGTAAACATCACCGGGTGGCTTTGTTCTCCTTCGTCATCTTCCTGATTTTTTTCTCCATCGGATTTTTTACCTCTATGCAGGACGAGGAAATTGTCCGGAGTATTTTGGGAGATGGCTATGTGGATATGACGCAGGAGAATATTGCCCGTGGTAACCCCTTTGGTGTATATGAAGGCGGTACCCCTTTTTATAATTTCCTCGGCCTGATGATTCACAATATCAAAGTGGATATGCTGATTTTTGTGTCAGGGATTTTTGCCGGAGGACCAAGCTTGTATATCGAAGGGAATAACGCCATCATGGTGGGAACCTTTGATTATTTGTTTTATCAGCATGGGCTGGGACTGGATTTCTGGCTCGTGGTATTTGTACATGGTACCTTAGAAATGACGGCACTGATTCTTTCAGCTACGGCCGGATTTATACTGGGCAAAAGCTATTTTTTTCCGGGTACCATCCGCAGGCTGGACTCGCTGAAACAGGGGGCCAAGGATGGCGTGAAGATCATGATCGGATTAATTCCCGTTTCTGCCATGGCTGCTTTTTTTGAAGCCTTTGTGACCAGGCTTTATAACGATGCGGCTGTAATAACCACACTGGTCGTGGTACTGTCGCTTTTATTTGTCATCTGGTATTTTATCATTTATCCCATCCGGTTGGGCAGAAAAAGCAGGCACCTGCTCAATGAAGAGGAAATATAATTTTGAAAAAACAGTTTCCACATATCTCCCGTTTTTACCGGCTCCTCCTGCTGGGTTTATTTTTATTCATGGCCGCTTTGGCTGACGCTCAGCAAAACAATGATACCATTCCAACAGTTGAAGAAAGCGTGGTGGAAGAAGATCCTCCTCCTCCGGAACTGAGGGTGGATGAAGAAGCAGATAAAGAAGATGATGTAGAAAAAAAATCATCTGAGCATTTTATTCAGCTTGAGCAAAAGGACAGTCTGGTTGTATACAAACGCAGGCTTGCAACCGGTTATACCGAAGATTTGAAAAAGGATGGTGATTTCTGGTATGCAGATTACGCCAAAGAAAAGGAAAAAGAAAAAAAGGAAGCCGCGGCAAATCCGGATCTTACCTATGTTCCCTTTATGCAGCGCACCTGGGTGCAAACCCTGCTCTGGATCATCATTATAGGCGGTTTTGCCTATGCCATTATGTGGTACCTGATGGATAGTCAGGTGGGATTATTCCGGAAGAAAAACTTACCCGTTAATGACAGGCATGATGCTTCGGAAGAAATGCCGGAGGATATTTTTGCGATTCAGTATCAGCAGGAAATTGATAAGGCCCTGGCTCAGGGGAATTACCGGTTGGCAGTAAGGGTGCATTTTCTCAGACTGCTCAGGATGCTGTCTGACAAAAATCTGATTCAATACAAACAGGAAAAAACCAATCTCGATTACCTGATGGAGCTTTCTTCCAAAACATGGTATGCTGAGTTTTTCCGCCTGACCCGTCATTTCGAATACAGCTGGTATGGTCATTTTGAAGTGGAAGAACAAACCTACCGGGTCATCGCCGGTGAATTTAACCAGTTTGAAAAGAAATTATAAACTTGAAAAAAACGAATCTCTATATCATCCTGATTTTGGTTGGCATTGCGCTGATCGCAATGGTAATAACCGGCAGTGGCCGTAAGAAAAAGCTGGATGAAAGACTGAGTTTCCGGAAAAACGATAAAATTCCCTATGGTACCTGGGTGGCTTATCATTCCCTTTCCGGTATGTTCCCTGCTGCTTCCATCGTCACCAACCGGCGGGAGCCAGGTCTTTGGGAAGAGATTTCAGCCGACAGCACCGATCAGCTATTCCTGGCCATCACTCCCCGGTTCATGCCGGAAGAATATGAGATGCAGCAGCTCATCCGTTTCGTGGAAAATGGCAATGATGTTTTTATCAGCACCCGTGAAATTTCTGATGCTGCCGCTACGATACTAAAATGTGCCATTAAAGATGAGGATATTCCCTATTATTTTGAGTCCAATAAACTGGTGACCCGTAATGATGACAGCCTATCTGTACGTCTGGGTCATCCTTATTTCAGCAACACAAAAAGATTTGCTTACCCAGGCCGGAAATATGATGCTACATTCAGCAGTGTCAATGAAGAGACTGTATTTAAACTGGGTTATGATGGGGATGGAGAACTTAATTTTGTTCAGTTCCAGGCAGGGAAGGGACGTTTATACCTGCACCTGGCTCCCCTGGCATTCGGCAATTACTTTTTATTGCACCGGCAGAACATGGAATATTATGAGCAGGTGATGTCACTCATACCACCTGATGTGAAGAAGATCGTTTGGGACGAGTATTTTATGTATAAAAGAGACCAGGAGCAGGAAAGGAATAAAAAAAGCTGGTTAAAGGTATTATCACAATATCCCGGACTCAAAGCTGCCCTGATCACTGCATTCCTGACCTTACTATTGTACCTGTTACTGGAGATGCGCCGTAAACAACGGATCATTCCGGTCGTCACAAAACCCAAAAACGATTCCCTGGATTTTGTCAAAACCATTGGTCGGTTGTACTACGACAGGAGTGATCACAAAAACCTTTGCCGTAAAATGGGTACTTATTTTCTGGAGCATGTGAGGAACCGGTATAAACTGCCTACCGGAAATCTGGATGAGCATTTTATTCAGCAACTGCAATTCAAGACCGGAGCTGCCGAAAAGGAAATCAGGGGAATTGTTTCGTTTATTAAATATGTGGAAGATAGCCCGGATGTTACGGCAGCTGATGTATCTTCTTTTCATCAACAACTGGAATCATTTTATAAAAACGCATAAGCATGGAAGAACAACCGCTTTTTCAGCAACGTACTGATTTGACCGCCTTGAACCAGGCGGTGATGTCTATCCGGAATGAAATCAGAAAAATCATTGTCGGGCAGGATGAAATGGTCAGATTGATCATTACTGCTTTACTGGCTGATGGTCATGTACTGATTGAAGGTGTACCCGGTGTGGCCAAAACCATGACCGCAAAACTGGTGGCCAAAAGTGTGGATGCCGGTTTTTCAAGAATACAATTCACGCCGGACCTGATGCCCTCTGATGTATTAGGAACACCGGTCTTTAATCCAAGAGAGGCGAGTTTTGAATTCAAGAAAGGTCCTGTATTCAGCAATATTGTATTGGTGGATGAAATCAACCGGGCACCGGCCAAAACACAGTCAGCCCTGCTTGAAATTATGGAAGAAAGACAGGCGACCGTTGATGGTAAGACCTATATGATGGCTACGCCTTTTATGGTGCTGGCCACACAAAACCCGGTGGAGCAGGAGGGGACTTACCGGCTTCCGGAAGCTCAGCTCGACCGCTTCTTATTCAAGATCACCGTTCCTTATCCGAGTGAAACCGAGGAAATGACCATTCTCAGTCAGTTTCATCAGATGGGCAATGCTTCTCCGCTGGAAATGATTCATCCCGTTCTTTCATCGCAACAGATTGTATCACTTCGCCAACAGGTGA
>DAORJS010000279.1:0-3900 GCA_035439185.1 Chitinophagaceae bacterium | reverse complement strand
TCAAACCTGTGTACACTGCTCATCTTGAAAAAATTCTTCCTGCCTGGAGAAGTCAGCTTGAAAAGAAAGGTCAAATACTGACTGAACAATTTGATCCATCCTCACTAACTGTTCATCCCGACCGCATCATTTATAATAATATTACTGCCAATAAAATTATTTTTTGCGATGGGTGCAGTGGCGCAGACAATCCCTATTTTAAAAACCTGCCCTTTGCTCCAAATAAAGGCGAAGCACTGATTGTTGAAATTCCTGATTTGCCGGCTGACCGTATTTATAAAAAAGGTTTATCGCTTGTACCATTGTCCACAAAAAATCAATGGTGGATCGGCTCTGCCTATGAATGGGATTTTGAACACCCTGACCCCACTCCTGCTTTTATGGAGAAGACCAGACAAATGCTGAATCATTGGCTGAAAATCCCGTTTTATATCAGGGATCATGTGGCAGGTGTACGGCCTGCCACACTGGAAAGAAGACCATTTGTGGGCTGGCACCCGCTCAATCCTGCCGTGGGCATATTGAATGGAATGGGCACCAAGGGCTGTTCACTGGCTCCCTATTTCGCCAGAGAACTGGTGCTGCAAATCAGGAACAATACGCCCATTTCCGCTGAAGCAGATATCAGCCGTTTTGCAAGAATTCTGCAAAGATCCTGAGTAATGAACATCAGTGAAGACTTCATCCCCGGGAATTTTCCAGTCTCCTTTCAAAATAATATCTTCCGGAAAAGAATCAAAACATGAAAGCGCAGGATGAAAGCCAATACATAATTCCGGCCAGGTACAGACGAATGGAAAATATGCATATTGTTTTCTGGCTGGTCAAGGATATCAGCTGGTGCATGATCTGGAAAGAACTGGGTATCGCCATGTTTATTCCTACCCTGAGCATCGCTATTATCATTGCCTGGCGAACCAGGCAGATCAGGGCAGAACTGGCCCATAACCTGGCCATAGCATTCTGGATCTGTGCGAATGGTTACTGGATGATCAGCGAATTCTTTGGATTTGATGAAGCCATCGTATGGCGGAATTTCACCGGCAAGCACCTGGCCCTGATCCCCTTTTTAATCGGGGCCATTATCCTTTTGTTTTATTACACGATTCAAAGGCCCCGGGACATGAAAGCAAATCAACCGGTGACCATGTAGCCGGATTTACTGTTTATCCATATATGAACTCATAGTGTCTGATATATCAGGCCAGTTCTGAATTCAACAGCTTACCTGGTTCAGCTGGATCCTGATTGAGTAATTCACACATTTCCTGATAAAGATTGGGGAGTTTTTCCCGGAAGCTAACCGGATTTTCAAAAAACATTTCTACAGATACCGCCCAGAATTCATCAAAGTTCTCTAGGGCATATTCATCCATTACATAATTCAGTCCCTGCCGCATGGCGCGGAAAACAGGACGGCCTTCGGCCGCATATTCATTTAATCTTTCTTTAAAATACCGGTCATGATGATCTTCAAATCCCAGATACGCATCATACTGCAGCGCATGCGCCATTTCATGTAGCCCCAGATTCACACAGTCTTTATAATCATCATACCCCTCCATGAATTTTTTCCAGGACACATGGATCCCGTTCTTACTCACATGGCCATAATAGGTTTCCTGGGTAATATTGAGCACATATTCTTTTCGCATGATATGGATCACATCAAAATAATCCATCCGGTAATTGCGCAAACCAAATGTCAGTTGTACCGCTGCCGCACTCACCAAAACCGGAATATATTCCTCCCCCACCATGGAATGGAACCTGAATTCCTTGGTTAACATGAATTGTTGTACCCGGTGCAGGAATCTTTTTTTATGTTCTGCAGGCAAGGCATTGTAGTAGGGATTATAACGGCTCAGCCATTGATCAAATTGAATTTCCTGCAAAGCCTCATCCTTCGGCTCTCTGGGTTTGATGACCAATTTCTTCTGCCGGTCGCGAAGTGAGGGACGGATGATATACAGATACGCAGACAAACACAAAACGGCGAGCACAATTAAAAATATACTTCCTTCCGGCAGGGGATAGCTGGGTCTTTGCTGATCTTCATATTGCCGGTAGGACATTTCAAGGGAATCGAAATGAAGTTTGACTGACTGCTGCCAAACGGAGTCCTTCCAACGGGCAGAATCCACCAGTCCGGACTGATCCGGCAACTGCGCTAAGGTTCCCGGCAGGTATGTGGTGTCTGGTGGCATTGAGAATTAAGATACTACGAATTTAAAAGACCGCTGGCAAAATGGCTGAAAATCCCCTGAAATAGGCCTCCCTGCTTTATCTTTGCGCCCTGCATCGATTACCTTAAAAACCGGCCGATGCATTGTAAAAAAAATACTGCTGAAAGCAGTTTTCACCATCAATCACTCTATCGATTATGTACAGAACCCATACCTGTGGCGAATTAAGACTGGAGCAAAAAGGAACTAACGTAACCCTGGCCGGCTGGGTACAGACCGTCCGTAAATTCGGGGCCATCACATTTGTGGACCTGCGTGACCGTTATGGAATAACACAGTTATTATTTGGTGAGGAATTGAATAAGGTACTGGAAGAAAATCTATTGGGTCGTGAGTTTGTACTGCAGGCTACCGGTACCGTCAGCGAAAGAAGCAATAAGAATCCTAATCTGCCTACAGGTGATATCGAAATACTCATCAGTTCATTTCAGATTCTCAATAAATCAGCTGTACCTCCCTTTACCATACAGGATGATACCGATGGTGGAGATGACCTGCGGATGAAATACCGCTTCCTCGATCTCCGCCGCAATGCAGTGAAAAAGAACCTGGAACTGCGTTATGCCGTGAACCGTGCTGCCAGGAATTACCTGCACCAGCAACAATTCATGGATATTGAAACCCCTTTCCTGATCAAATCCACGCCCGAAGGTGCCCGTGATTTTGTGGTTCCTTCGCGGATGAATCCCGGCCAGTTTTATGCATTGCCGCAATCCCCGCAAACCTTCAAACAATTATTGATGGTAAGCGGATATGATCGCTACTATCAGATCGTAAAATGCTTCCGGGATGAAGATCTCCGCGCTGACCGGCAACCTGAATTCACACAGATCGACTGCGAGATGGCGTTTGTGGAACAGGAGGATATCCTGAATATGTTTGAAGGACTGATCAAATCCATTTTCAGGGATGTAAAAGGAATTGATTATGCAGAAACCGTACAAAGAATGACCTGGGAAGATGCCATGTGGCATTACGGGAATGACAAACCCGATATCCGCTTTGACATGAAACTGCTGAACCTGAAGAAACCAGCCACGGTTTATACTGATAAAACAGATAGTTCCGCTTTGATCAACGGAGCAGACTTTAAAGTATTCGATGAGGCTGAAACCGTACTGGCGATTGCTGTACCGGGTTGTAGCGAATACAGCCGCAAACAAACAGATGAATTAACCGAATGGGTGAAGCGGCCGCAGATCGGCATGAAAGGACTGGTATTCATCAAATGCAATACAGACGGATCTTATAAGAGCAGTGTAGATAAATTTTATACAGAAGATAAATTAAAGGCCATCGCTGAGGCTGCCAATGCCAAAGCAGGTGACCTGGTATTAATCCTCGCAGGTGCAGAAGAAAGAACCCGCAAAGCCATCAGTGAACTGCGACTGGAAATGGCCGGCAGACTGGGCATGCGGAAAGATGATGAATTCAAATTACTCTGGGTGCTTGACTTCCCTTTATTTGAGTATGATGAAGAAGGTAACCGCTGGGTGGCCCGTCACCATCCTTTTACATCTCCCAAGCCTTCTCAGATTGCAACCATGATCAACAATAATCCCGTGATTGAAAATGCGGCAGATTATCTGAACCATCCTTATGCCAATATCAAGGCCAATGCCTATGACATGGTGCTGAATGGAAATGAAATCGG
>DAORJS010000278.1:0-3902 GCA_035439185.1 Chitinophagaceae bacterium | reverse complement strand
GGTGTTGCTTTAATACTGGCATTGAGTACCTACTTTTTTATCCGGCAAACCAAGATTGCCATTACGCACAGGAAAGCAACCGGTAAAGCGGTTATTGCAGCCTCTCTGTTATTTGCTTATGGATGCTTCGGACTGATCTATCTGATGTATTATGTATTTCGTTCAACGGATGTAGAAGATATCTTCCTGATCTTTTTTATGGTATCAACGTTTTCTTCCCTGATGCTGAGTGTTGGCATTTACATTGAAGAAAAACGGATCCGGAAACTGAATGAACTCAGGGTTACCCGCCGGGAACTCTCCAATATTTATGCGGGCGAAAAAAAGGCCGTCCCCCTCAGGAGAACAGCCTTACTGGATTTTGACAGAGATCAGTGGAATTAAAAACAGTACCTGCCCTCTTCAATCATTTTATTGGCGATCCTTCTTCTGGCTTCTTTTACATTAACCGGCTCGGCCTTGGTAAACCGTTTCAGACCCATCAGGATCATGCGCTGCTCATCACCCTCGGCAAAAGAGTTGATGGCATCCTTTCCTGCTTTGTTAACTGCATCAGCTGCATCGTAGAGATATGTCTGCATGATATCTTTATACAGTCCGATTGCTGCTTCGTCTTTATTTTCTGCCATCTTCATAATGCGCAGTAATACACTTTCAGCATTAAAGGTCTGAATAGCCATATCTGCGAGATTCATCAGTATTTCCTGCTCATTTTCTATTTTCATCATCAGCTTCTGTACCGCTGCACCTGAAGTCATCAGGATAGCTTTCTTGAGATTGGCGATCAGTTTTCTCTCTTTGGCAAATGGCGTTTCATCCTCCGCACCAAAGTCGGGGATACTCATCAGTTCTTTTTGTACCGCCATCGCAGGTCCCATCAGATCCAGTCTTCCGCCCATGGCTCTTTTCAGGGTCATATCCAGGGTCAGCAGACGATTGATTTCATTGGTACCCTCATAAATACGGTTGATCCGGCTGTCGCGGTAAGCGCGGGAGATATTATACTCCGCACTAAAACCGTTTCCACCGTGTACCTGTACCCCTTCATCCACCACATAGTCCAGTACTTCACTGCCATCTACTTTCAACATGGCACATTCAATTGCATATTCCTCTGCAGCACCCAGCAATGATTCATTGAAAGGTTTACCGGCAGATAATAATTCATGTTCTTTATCACCGATCCATTGTGCAGTCCGATAGAGGGCACTCTCAGCTACAAAAATCCTAATGGCCATTTGGGCCAGTTTGAATTTAATAGCACCAAAATTGGAAATAGGTTGTTTGAATTGCTCCCGGGTTCTGGCATATTCCACAGTTCCGGATAAAGAACGCTTGGAACCACCAATGGCAGCAGCGGCCAGTTTCAAACGGCCGATGTTCAGGATATTGAAAGCGATCTTATGTCCTTTGCCAACTTCTCCCAGCAAATTTTCTACAGGGACCTTACAATCCTGAAAATACAATTGAACAGTAGATGATCCCTTGATCCCCATTTTATGTTCTTCCGGTCCCTGGGTAAATCCTTCTGTTCCGCGGTCTACAATAAAGCCGGTGAATTTATCACCATCCACTTTGGCAAATACGGTGTACACATCGGCAAATCCACCATTCGTGATCCAGCATTTCTGACCATTCAGGATATAATATTTTCCATCATCACTCAATTTGGCTGTGGTTTTAGCACCCAGGGCATCACTGCCGCTATTGGGTTCTGTTAATCCATAGGCACCGGCCCACTCACCACTGATCAGTTTGGGGATGTATTTCTGTTTTTGTTCGGGAGTACCGAAATAAAGAATGGGGAGGGTGCCAATACCGGTATGCGCAGCAATAGCTACAGAAAAAGAGTGACCGGCTCCCAGGTACTCATTCACCATGGTGGAAGTGACAAAATCTTTTCCTAATCCGCCATATTCTTCCGGAAAAGCTACTGCAAGCAGCCCCTGCTCACCGGCCTTTGTCAGCAGACTCTTCATCAGTCCGGGTTCCAGATTATCAATCCGGTCGAGGTTGGGATATACTTCCACATCCAGAAACTGGTTGCACATATCCTTTACCATCAATTGTTCTTCCTGAAAATTTTCAGGCGTAAACGTATCAGCAGGGGAGGATTCTTTCACCAGCCATTCTCCGCCTTTCAGCGATTGTGTTGTTACAGCTGCAGTACTCATATAAAAAACGTTTTAAGTTGATTGATTCAGATTGATGAAACCGCTTTATTTCAGGTTATCATAAACAATTTGCAGCACTTCCTTGCACACTTCCACTTTTTCAACTGGTACGGTGATCAATGCTTCATTCAGTGTTTCTTCTGCCAGTACCATGGATTCCTCCTGCAGTTTGTGTGCCTGTTTGGTCAGGTAAATCAGGTTGATCCGGCGGTCAAATTCAGAAGCCACCCGTTTTACAAGGTTCAGTTTCTCCAGGTTGTCAACCAGCCGGGTGATACTGGGCTTATCGCGGAAAGTGGCATTGCATAATTCCTGCTGACTGATTCCTTCCTGCTTCCATAAATGATACAATACACTCCATTGTTCGATGGTGAGGTTCAATCCGGCTGCATTGAATTTCTTCTGCAGCCTTCTGGCAATCGCCGTGGAAGCCTTCCCGGTAACAAAGCTGTACAGCTCCCCTTTTTTAAATTGGTTGTTTGGCATATAGTTGTTTGTGCAACTATCCAAAATTAGTTTTATTTTTGGTTCGGCCAAGTATATCCTCATAAAAATTTGTTGCTTTATCCCTTGACGGAAAAACAATGCGCATACCGGAACTCGCTGATCAGCTACCGGCAATGGGGCCAGGGGGCGCAGGTATTGGTTTGTTTGCATGGTTATGGAGAAAAAGCTGATGCCTTCAGTTTTCTGGCCAGGCATATTGGCAACCAGTACACTATCTATGCCATCTCCCTCCCTTTTCATGGTGACACGCAATGGAAGGAGGGGCTCCTGTTTACAGAGAAGGATTTGCAGGAAATCCTCGACCAGCTCCTGGGCAGTCAGACATCATTCAGCCTCATGGGCTTTAGTCTGGGCGGCCGGGTGGCCCTGAGTCTTTATCAGCGGATACCGGCACGTATCCCGAAAATGATTTTACTGGCGCCCGATGGATTAAAAGTAAATGGCTGGTATTGGCTGGCTACACAAACCAGACTGGGGAATCAATTCTTTGCCTTTACCATGCGCAAACCGGGCTGGTTTCTATGGATCCTGCATGTGATGAAACGCTTTCGATGGATCAATACGAGTATCTACAAATTTGTGGATTACTATATCGGTAGTAAAGAAATCAGAAATGATCTCTATACCCGTTGGACCACATTCAGGCGATTGAAGCCGGATCGGAAAAAGCTCAGGCAGCAGATTATGGAACATCAAACCATTGTCAGACTGGTTTACGGCCGGCACGACCGGATCATCCTGTCTTCCACCGGAGAAAAATTCAGAAAAGGAATGGAGCAGTATTGCAGCCTGGCAGAGATTGCTTCCGGTCACCAGGTATTGCATGAAAAACATGCAGCCGATATCGTTAATGAATTAAACCGGTAGATTTGCCTGCATGGTATTGATGTGGATCCTTATTGGCTTTTTTGTTTGCTATGCCTTACTGGTACTCTGGTGCTTTTACGCCTGGATCCGGATTCCGGTATATCAAACAGATTCTCCTCAGACCGGTATTCCCATCAGTATTATCATCCCCGCCCGAAATGAAGAAGAGAATATCGGCCAGTTACTGAAGGCAATCAGTAATCAGTCTTATCCTGCTGAACTAATAGAAGTGATTGTGGTGGATGATCAGTCAACCGATCAAACCGCGGCCGTGGTCAGCCGCTTTCCCGGGGTAAAACTGCTTCGCCTTTCTCCCGATGTTCAGCAATCACATAAAAAAAGAGCCATTGAATA
>DAORJS010000277.1:0-3903 GCA_035439185.1 Chitinophagaceae bacterium | reverse complement strand
TACTGGCAGGCTTCTCCCTCAGCTTTATCGCTACTTCACTGATCAACCTGATCACCTCTTATCTTGATCTGCAATATCCTTGGAGTAAATATTTTACCACCCGGCTGATTTATCAATTAATCGCTGCGGTGGTCTTACCTGCTCTTTTTGTATTGGGGTTCATGTACACTTACCTGATCGTTTTACTGGGTTTTAAGAAAGAAGAAGTTCAGTTTTTTTATACAGAATTCCCGATTGCCATCCTCTTTATCATTTTCTGGAATGTGGTTTACGTGGGCTATTATTTTTACCGGGAGAATAAAAAACAGAAAGAAGAACTGCTTTCACTCCAGCAGCAATTGTTTACCCTGCAGAATATCCGGACCGGAATGGACGTGTTGCCGGTGGCTCCGGCAGAAACTGAACCCGAAACGGGTGAAGCAGAATCAATCAGTTCCAACCAGGAACAGGGAAAGATCCGCATCCTGGTAGCTGTATCCGGCAATAAAAATATCCCGATCCCCGTCGAAAATATTGCCTGCTTTTATAAAACAGGAAATTATACCACCCTCCAGACATTTCAGTCCGAAACCTACCTGCTCAACCACAGCCTGGACGAACTGGCAAAACTACTCGGGGAATCCCTTTTCTTCAGGGCTAACCGACAGTATATCATCAATATCAAATCCTGCCATTATTTCACCAATGAGGAGAATGGAAAACTGGCCCTGCACCTTCAACCCCCACAGGAAGAAGAAGTAATCATCAGCCAAAAGAGGGCTGCTGCATTCAAAGAATGGCTCAACCAATAATTTCCTGGAAATTTCGCAGCTGATTTTTTAGACTCCGGCGATTTGTTTCAGTCTTTCAGGCTTCCAACTACCTGCTTCAGCAAAAGACCCCTTTAATGGGTTCTATTTTTGCCCAATAGTCATAAAAACAAATACTATCATTAAAAACAGACATTATGAAAAGAGGAATCGGCATCACTATGATTTCAGCCATTTTGGCATTGAGTTCCTGTACCAAAGAAAGAGTCAGCGGACATGGATCGGTTACAACTGAAAGCAGAAATATCAGTGGCTTTACCAATGTTTCTACTGCGGGCAGTACCAATATCTACATTTCCCCCGGTGCTGCATTTAAAGTAGAAGTAAAAGGGTACAGCAATCTCCTGCCCTATTACGAAACCAAACTGGTAAACAATACCCTTCAACTGGGTTTTAAAGAGGGTGTCAATGTAAAAAATGACAATACGGAGGTATTTATTACCATGCCTTCACTGAATGGCATTAGTCTGGCCGGCTCAGGCAATATCAGTACCAGCGGAATCTTTCCAAACGTCACTGATTTTAACAGCCGTATCGAGGGCTCTGGTAATATTGATTTCAGCAACGGCACCTGCAGTAATTTTTACGCAACTATTGAAGGGAGTGGTAATATCAAAGCAATGAATATGGTGGCGGATAAAGCCGAGACCAATACCACTGGTAGTGGTAATACCGAGATCACGGCCAATACACAGCTGAAAGTAAGAATTACAGGCAGCGGAAATGTGTACTATCGCGGAACACCCGTGATCACTACCAATATTGCCGGTAGCGGAGCCGTGATTCCCCGTTAAGCTTTACCTGATTTAGGCTATACTTGCAGCAGCATTGCAGGTATGAAGTCAACACAAATCAAAGCATTACTGGACAGGAAGGCTGAAGAATTCAATCAGCCTTCCTTTATTCCATTTGATCCCATATCTGTACCCCATCTGTTCAGCAAAAAACAGGACCGGGAAATCGCCGGTTTCTTTGCATCCATCTTTGCCTGGGGAAACCGGACCACGATCATCAATAAATCAAAAGAACTGATGCAGCTGATGGATCATGCCCCGCATGCCTTCTGCTTGCAGCATAGTAGTAAAGATCTGCAATCCCTGCTCTCCTTTAAGCACCGCACTTTTAATGCCACCGACCTGCTTTACTTTATCGAGTTCTTCAAAATGCATTATAGCAGGACTGATTCCCTTGAATCCGCCTTTACCATGCATGGCGATACCGTTGAATCCATGCTCACCGGCTTCTATCATTATTTCTTTTCACTGGAACATATTCCGGAACGAACAAGAAAACATATTGCCAGTCCGGCAAAAGGGTCGGCCTGCAAAAGACTGAATATGTTTTTGCGCTGGATGGTGAGAAAAGATCAAAACGGAGTGGACTTTGGTATCTGGACAAATATTTCTCCTTCAAAACTAATCTGCCCGATAGACCTGCATGTGGCCCGGGTGTCCCGCTTACTGAGATTATTGAAACCAGCAGGGAACAAAGAACAAAACCCCGGATGGGAAACAGCCATCGCCTTAACGGATTATTTGCGAACTTTAGACAGTGAGGATCCCGTGAAATATGATTTTGCGCTTTTTGGACTCGGCGCAATGAACACAAAAGGGATTACACTTTATTAATGAATCATTCCCAACAACAGGAATTAGCGGATCTTTTACAAAAAGATGCCGGATTGATACTTTCTCCCCAAAAAAATATGGAGGATATCAGGACTGCCTTGGCCAATCATGTGAATCAACTCATCAATACAGATTTTGACCGGCTGGTATCCCTGCTTTATCGCATTGATGTACCGGAGAAAAAAATGCGTTACCTGCTGGAGCAGCAACAGGGCGAAAATGCACCCTTGCTGATTGCTGACCTGATTATTGAAAGACAATTACAAAAAATAGAAAGCAGGAAGCAATTCAAAAAAGATGATCCGATACCGGATGATGAGAAATGGTGAGTTATTTGATGGCCTTGCCTCCAAGTAGAATGGCATAAGCATCTACCTGGTGATATTCGTAGGCTCTTCCAAACAAGGCTTCGGCAGACAGCACGCTGTCAACAACTGATGGTGCCTTGCTTGTTAATACCCGAAGGTGTTTTTCACTTTGCACATATTTATCTTCCTCTCCGATAATATTTGTCTTCTCCAGTAATTCACCGGCTATCTGCAATAAATCACCAGCATCCAGTGAAAGTTCTTTAATGTGCAGGGCCTTATCCAATCCAATGGCCTTAGCAATCAAACCCATCCGGGTATGATCCGGGAAAGATGGCGCGATGTCCTTATCAATGATATACCGCTCTGCATCCGGGAATTTATTGTCGAGATCCTGTACAAAGGCAGCATTCCCTGCGGCCGGTGCCCCGAAAGTGATGAGCTGCAGATTTTGTTTGACCGATCCTTTTAATTCTTTTTTCAGGTAGCCTGCCAATGGATAAGCGAGGTTACCACCCAGACTATGACCGGTAACAATTACCGATGATCCGGCAGGAATTTTCTGCTCAATAAAATCAAGAATGGATAAACCTGTAGCACCGTCTTTCAATTGCAGGAGGTTTTGAAAACCAAGATAGGTCCCCCGGGAGAGATAGGCTTTTTTCACCGTATCGGCATAATCCCATTTTTTCTGGTTAAAGACATTAAAATCCTGCAGGATAAAATTCTGAAAGCCATCATTGCTGAATTCAATCATTGACCCCCGGATCACCAGTGCATATTGAAGCGAGTCTTTCTTTTTAGCGATATAGGCAAAATTGCCATTGACGGCCTGTGGCTGGAAAACCAGTTCAAATGCAGGTGCATATTGCTGTATTGAATCAGATAATCCTGGTTTGTACACCAATTGATTGAGCAGTACGGCTTCTTTTGCTGTTAAAAAAGAAGCAGGTGCCTGTTTTTTTTCTTTTGACTTACAGGCTATAAAAACAAAAGGAAGAATCAATAAAAACAATCCCGGCTTTTTCATAACGCTTTAAATAAAAATCCCGCCATTTTTCAGGCGGGATGGGATGATCAATATTTTATTTACTTTATCAGGGCTTTGCAGATTTTTTTTCGAACATCAACTCCTGTACTTTCTCTTTGTCTTCTTTC
>DAORJS010000276.1:0-3920 GCA_035439185.1 Chitinophagaceae bacterium | reverse complement strand
AAAAAAGCCCCCGCCGGTAAAATCCCATAGGCCAGCCTCGCTATCAATAAGCCGATACTCAACACAAAAAGCCCCAGTAACCAGAAGGGCAATAATTTTCCCAATATAAAATGGTACTTCTTAACCGGTGTTACATTGATCTGTTCAATGGTGCCGATTTCTTTTTCCCGGATAATATTAATGGCCGTCAGGTTCACCCCCACCATCGTGAGCAGGATCACGAGGATACCCGGTACCATAAAATATTTATAATTCATCAATGGGTTGAACCAGTTGGAAGTAGTGACTTCAATCTGTGTCTCCGGACTCAAACGGGGCAACTGGATCCAGTCCAGCCTGACCTCCCGGTTAAAATCCCGGATGATGCTTTGCAAATAAGCGCCACCCAGACTGGCCTTGGTTCCATTGATGGCATTGATGGCCAGGAATAAACCGGATTGATCTTCTTTGATCAACTGCTTCTCAAAACCCTGGGGAATTTCCATCACGAGATCGGCCTGGTCTTTTTCCACCAGTTGCAGGGCCTGATCATAAGAGGATTCATATCCGGTTAACTGAAAATATCCGGTAGAACTGATTTTATTGATCAGCTGCCGGGAATAAGAAGAATGATCATGATCCACCACGGCCAGTTTGATATTCTTGATTTCATAATCCGCCGCCCAGGGCAATACCATCAACTGAATCACCGGCATAATAAAGATCAGCCGCAGGATGGAAGGATCCCGGAAGATTTGCCTGAATTCCTTTTGGAGTAAAAATCTTAATGTCCTCATGCCAGCCTGATTTTAAATTTTTTAATCGCCAGTCCCAGGAAAAAGACCAGCATCCCATTCAGGATCAGGAGTTCTTTCCAGATCGCTCCCACACCAAGTCCTTTGATCATGACAGCCTTGACCATATTATAATACCATTTGGCCGGAACGATATTCGAAACCGTCCTTAAAGGCAGGGGCATATTCTCTACCGGAAACATAAAACCACTCAGCATGATGGTGGGCAGGAATAAAGCCACCAGCGAAATAAACATGGCTGTTTGCTGGGTGGCAGCCCCGTTTGATATCAATAAACCCAGTGATAGTGATACCAGGATAAAAAGCACACTGATGCCAAGCAATAAAGGAAGCGATCCATTGATGGGCACCTCCAGAACAAACACACTTAATAACAGAATACTGATGATATTGAATGTAGATAAAAGCAGGTAAGGAATTGCTTTGGCTATGACAATCATCATGGGTTTCATCGGAGAAACCAACAAGATCTCCATCGTACCGGTTTCTTTTTCCCGCACAATCGTGATGGCCGTCATCATGGTACATACCAATAGTAATACCATCGCCATTACACCGGGTACAAAGTTGAATGCCCCCTTTAACTGCGGATTGTACAGCATCCTGATTTCTGTATTAATAGTATAAGGCAGTTGCCGGTTACCGGTGATCCGGTTCTGGTAATCCATAATCACCGATGTGGCATAATTACTCAGCTGATTGGCGGTATTGGGATCCGCCGCATCTGCAATCAGCTGCACCTGGGCTTTATTGACATGCTTCAGGTCTTCTCCAAACTGCGGAGGAATCACCACCGCTAATTTGATCTTTCCTTTTTTAAACTCTCCCTCCACTTCCTGGTAAGTATGGAGATTTTTCTCCAGATCGAAATAACGGCTGGCATCCAACTCTTCGATCAGGGAGCGACTGGATTCATCCCTTGCATTATCTAAAACCGCTATCCGTGCATTCTTCACTTCATTCGTCAGCGCAAAACCAAATATGATGATCTGCACCACCGGCATACCAAGAAGGATGAACATGGTTCGCCGGTCGCGGAAGATGTGGAGGAACTCCTTCTTCACAAAAGCGAGGAATTGAGAGTTGAAAGTTGAAAATGGAAAACGGGGTTTCATTTTATTTGGAATTTCTTTATTTTCTCTGGAATCATTTTAGAATCTCATAATGTTCAATATTCAATTTTCAATGTTCAATTTTCAATTCTGTTAGACCCCTCCGGGGTCTGGTCATCGTAAGGAAGTGGCGTTGTTACCAGGATTGTGCCCCGCTGGGGCAGCTTTCAATTGGGCGTTTGATTAATTTTTAGCGCCGTTTTATTTTCTGGCGCCGATGAAAAAATGTTCAACTGCTCTGGCTCTTACGATAAACACTCCTCACTTCAACATTCTTCTGTTCCTTGTTCTTCTGTACCTTGTTCTTCTGTTCTCCTGTTCCATTGTTCATCTGTTCTGTTGTCCTGTTGTGTTGCCCCTACGGGGCATTCTCCTAAAATTGGGCGTCATTGCTACCGGGCTGTTGCCCCGCTGGGGCAGTCTATTTAAACGATACGCCTCAGTATTACTCTCAGATCCCATTTACCAAACCCCACTCGCCGAACCCCACTTGCCACTTCCCACTCGCCACTCGCCTCTAAATAAACTGCCGGCGGGGCTAAGGCCGCCGCCGGTGTTTAGGCCGCCGCCGGAGTTATCAACTATCACTTCTCTTCGCTTTCCTCGCCAGCTGCAAAAACACTTCATCCATTGAGGCGGCATCATATTTTTGCTTCAATGCTGCCGGTGAATCCATCGCTTCGATTCTTCCGTCCACCATGATGCTGACGCGGTTGCAATATTCTGCTTCATCCATATAGTGGGTGGTGACAAAAATGGTGGTACCTGCGGCAGCCGCTACATAGATCATGTTCCAGAACTCTCTTCTGGTAACCGGATCCACACCACCGGTGGGTTCATCAAGGAATACAATCTCCGGTTCATGAAAGACTGCCACCGAAAAAGCCAGCTTCTGCTTCCATCCCAGGGGCAATGAACGAACCAGGGTATCGGCTTCTTCCTGCAAATGCAGATGATCCAGGATAAATGCGGTTTTCTCCTTGATAAAAGCATTACTCTTTCCATAGATGCCTCCGTAAAAACGCATGTTCTCCCGTACCGTCAGGTCATCATACAAGGAAAACTTCTGACTCATATACCCAATACTTTTTTTGATCTGCTCATTCTCTTTGTACACATCAAAACCCGCCACCGTTGCTTTTCCTGAACTGGGCATGGATAATCCACATAACATCCGCATGGCGGTGGTCTTCCCTGCCCCATTGGCACCGAGAAAACCAAAGATCTCTCCTTTGTTCACTTCAAAGCTGATAGCGTCCACCGCCGTGAAATCACCAAACTGTTTGGTCAAACCTTCCGCAGTGATGGCATAGCGACTCTTCATATATTTTTCATTAAGGAAATAAAACAATCTTCAATATTGGCCGATGTTCTTTTAATCACCAGGCCCTGATGATTCATTGCACTGATCCGCTCACTCAAAGCCAAGGCGGCTTCCTCATCCTTCATGACGGCATGATGATACTCACCAAAAGGATAAGCATCGGTTACAATATCCAGTTGCTGTAATTCACGGAGCAAGGGCAGCATATTGGCCGACTTCACCGCCATCAGCGGATGTTTAAAAGATGCTTCCACTCCTGCAGGTGTATTGATGGAAAGGATTTTTCCTTTTTGCAATAATGCCACCCGGTCACATAAGCCGGCTTCATCCATATAAGGCGTTGACACCAGGATGGTAATACCTTTTGCTTTTAAACCCCGTAACATTTCCCAGAATTCTTTGCGGCTCACAGCATCCACTCCGGTAGTAGGCTCATCCAAAAATAAAACTGAAGGACTATGTATCAGCGCACAGCTCAATGCCAGTTTTTGCTTCATCCCTCCTGATAATTTTCCGGCCCTGCGCTTTTTGAATGGTTCTATCTGGATATAGATGTCTTTGATCAGCTCATAGTTTTTTTCAATGCTGGTCTTGAAGATGGTGGCGAAGAATTCCAGATTTTCTTCTACGGTCAGATCCTGATACAACGAGAATCGTCCCGGCATATATCCCACCCGGTTGCGGATTGCA
>DAORJS010000275.1:0-3928 GCA_035439185.1 Chitinophagaceae bacterium | reverse complement strand
GAAAAGACCCAGATGCGCCAATCTTCCCATAATCTTTCTTTGAAAAGAATATGGTGAACGCCAAGGTCAATCAGTGGCATACTGAAAAGAAAGGAAAGGGTCTGTAAACGGGGTGGTTTGAAGAGTTTCATACAGCTACCTCCTCTTTTTTATCCAATAATGGAAGGAAGCAACAGCATTCCGTGTCTTTTTCTTCAAAGCAAACGGGTGGCTGATTCAGCAGGGCATATTTCCGGATCAGGTTATCCAGTTCCTTGTCCACCCCTGCAATCAGGCTCTGGGAACGAACCTGTTTATTATACCGCACGGTGATTTTCTGGTCATCACAGGAGCAGATTTCAAGAATCAGCGGACTATTGCGGCTGATGGTGCTTTTTGTAAATGCATTCTCCACCAAGACCTGGAGGGAAAGGGCTGGCAGGTGTTTATCAAGATCCTTCTCATCCACCAGGATCTGTGTATGGATGGCATCCCCGAACCGGGCTTTGAGCAGGTAAAGATAGGATTGAATAAATTTCAGTTCGGTGTCCAATGTTACCAGCTGTTCATCATCACTGCGCAGCATATAGCGGTACACCCGGGTCATTTCATTCAGGAATTTTTCTGCTTCCTGTTCATCCTCAGTAATCAGGCTGGAAAGGGTATTGAGACTATTGAATAAAAAATGCGGGTTCACCTGGCTTTTTAATCCCTGCAACTGGCTTTGCCGGAAGGTTTTCTTCAGCTGTTCTGTTTCCTGCATATTCTGTTTCCAGCTCTCAAAGCGGGCAATCCCCTCCATCAGCAGGGTGATGAACACATTGATGATGCTCATACCGATATAGGCCCAGATAAAACCGGGTTCATTAAAAGAATAATGCAGAAAGGGAAAATTTTCATAGCCCCGGAAGAGGGCGAAAAAGAAAAGTCCGGTTAACAGGATAAAGGAAAGGATCATCAGGGTCAGCCGGACACTCAGCTGGCCGGGAGCCGGAAATCTCTTTTTCATCATCACAGCCACCCATCCGCATATTACAAAGTCAATACAAAAGACAGCAGCGGTGACCGCAGAAGCAAACAAAAATTTTTTCCAGTCTGTAAAATAGCTGCCCCCGAAAATCACCGCATTGATGATCAGGGTAACCGGGATAATCATGATCGCAAGAACACTGTAATCCCTGGTTGTATATCGTGGCAGTTTTACAGACATAACCTATCTAATTTACCATCTTTTAATCATTTGACCCCCTTATCCTTTTATGGGATGAAGGGTCTGGCGGATGAATCGTCAAAAAGCGGGTACGGATTGTTTTTAACCCTGATTGAACCTATTTCAGTTCCTTCCAGCCCTTTGGAGCAGGAACTACATTTTTAACCGGTTTGGTGGATTTCAGAAAGGCAAAAATGGCCTTGAGGTCCTCATCTGAAAAATTTCTGTAAACCGGCCATGGCATAGGAGGTAATAAATTCCGGTTGCCTTCCAATCCTTTGGATTTTCCTTCCCGGATCGCTTTGATGAACTGTTCTTCCTTCCAGTTGCCGATACCCGTTGCATCGGAAGTTAAATTAGCGGCAAAGGAAATACCCCAGGGTCCGAGGGTGGAAGTAAAGTCAGATCCAAACATGGACCAGCCATTCTTTACTGAATTGGTATCCGCTTTTTGCAAGGGGCGTTCGGAGGGATAACCGGAGAAGCGAAGGTCTGGAATAACTTCAGGTCCCTGAGGTCCCATTTTTTTAGGTGAATGACAATCGTCGCATCCGACGGCATTCACAAGATAAGCTCCTCTTTGTACCATTTCTTCCTGCGACAAAGGCTTTCGTTCTGTTTCATTGGCGGAACTGCTGTTACAGGCGATAATAGTACCTGCGGCAGCGATCATGGCCAGTCCGATGATGATGAATTTGTTTTGCATGACTGATAAGGTTTAGGTTTTACCCGCCGTAGCCTTAGCGATGGCGGGTTTAAATGGTTTGTTGACCCAAAGATGCAGTGGGAAAATGCACAGGAAAAGAGAGGAGGGAATGAATTGGGAGATTGGGGGGATGAATTGGAGGCAGGCCCTGCGGGCTGGAAAGAGAGATTCACCGCGGAGGTGCAGAGAGCGCAGAGGTTTCGCTGAGACTTAACCGATAAGACGCAGAGGACGCGAAGGATATGCGAAGTGGGATATAAGAAGATTTTTTTGCACCCTTTTCGGGTGATACTATTATGAATTTTGATTTTGCTTCGCAAAAAATAGATGGGAACGCGGATGACGCGGATTGAGCGGATCTAAACGGATTTTTATTTTTGCTTCGCAAAAATTATAGAGAGGAACACGGATAAAACGGATATAACGGATCCAAACGGATTTTTTGCGTGCTTAGCGGTCTTAGCGGGAAAAACTATTTTACTACCTCTCAAAAAATAGAACTAACTCATTTTATGAACCTTTTTTACGCCTTTGTCCGAAGGACTCTGCGAGCGTGAAACAAAAAGCCCTGCCTAAATAGACAAGGCCTTTATAACCAGGAAATCATCAATTTATTTTTTCTTCCCAAACCGCATCAGCAATCCTGCCTGCACAAAACGACTGAAATCATTATCTGCGTCATATAAAGTCATGTCTGTGAATCCTGCCTGATACCGGATATAGAATGCCAGTTTTTGTTTCAATTCAATCCCGGCTCCGGCATTCAATCCAAACTGTACTTCGGCCAGGTTTCTTTTTACATCATTCTTTTTTCCGCCGGCTTCCTGGTCTTTGGCAGCACTGGTAAATGACCATTGCGGACCTGCTTCCAGAAAAAATGATTTCAGCGGATAGTACTGAATCATGAGGGGAACAGAAAAGAAACTGATCGCCAGCGCATTTTCATTGACAACTTCATTTTCTGCAATGGAGTATCCCTGAACAATCCGCTGAAAATTCAATTCCTGTTGCAACCTGATTTGTTTGGTACCACCCCATTGAAGCGCCAGACCAGCATGACCAGCCGCTTTTTTACCATCGCTATAGCCACTGAGACCTCCATAATTCAAACCCGCTTTTGCTGCGAGCCGGGGTTGTGCCAGGATGGATGTGGAGAACAGGCAGCAAACTGCCAATAAGAATAGGGTAAAATTTTTCATATACATTGGTTTGTTTTTAAAAAGCAAAGCCAATGCCAGCTCTTAGCAGAAGCGCATTCTTTCATTCATAAATGAAGACTTATTTTATCCACCGTAAAATTTCCGGGTAAAGACCAGACAGGCTTGTTTGTAAAAATGCCTGGATAATTTTCAGGAAATTTACCAGCCTTAGAATGGCTTATAATTCCCATTCTGATAATTATAATAGGGAGTGCCGAGGATATGTACCAAAAAAGTTTCCTGAGTAAACTGATAAGAGGTAACACTTCCAACCAGTCCTGACTCGATAATACCTGAATTGGCATTGAACTGCCACATGCCATAAAAATCATCAAATGCAAACACCATTCCACGGGCATAGATCAAATTAATCAGGTTTGGTGAAAAAGTCAGCACATCCCAAACCAAATCTCCGTTGGAAACACGGAGACAACGCAATCTTGCCTTGCCGGTTGGAGGATCATTATAATAATAAAAAATGTATCCATTACCCTGTGCCAGGCCTGAAGTTCTGGTAGGCGCGCCAACATTATCTTTTGTCCAGATGGTGGCGCCTGTTACCGGGTTCAGGCTATGTATGTATCCGTTCCCGTTGCTCACAATCAGGTTATTCCCCGCCAGCAATGGCGAAAAATCACTACTGAATAATCCGCTCTTCATCCAGATACGAACTCCTGTTGTTTCATTGATAGCATGTACCTCAGTTCCAACCGTCAGATAAATAATACCATTATATACCAGCGGCGTGTTACATGGTACATTGTTCAGGTTATAATACCAGACCGGATTACCATTTGCCAGATCAATGGAAACCAGGTAACCTTTATTACTTTG